>SKYC01000181.1 GCA_007128085.1 Saprospiraceae bacterium
AACCAAAAATAAGAATCAAAAGTCCATTTTTTAATCGCATAGCCGGGTCCCTGCTTTCTTCAAAAGCGGAAAAAAACATCCCCATCATCGATGCCATGGGAACTATTTACGAGGGATTTTTACCCGACGCATTGACCAAAACATTGGTAAAAAAGTTAAAGGATCCTTCCTTCCCGCTATTATTTTCTGAGAAAGGCATTCAGACAGGAGCCTCCCTCTGTGATAAAATCGCTTACAGCGCCAATCCACTTCTCACGGAAATACTTCCCGCTGCAGCTATGGAAAGTGCATTTCACCCTCTCGAGGAATGTTTTCAAAAAATCAGAGAGTGCTGGAGTTATCGAATTGAAATGAGACGAGCTTTTTCTCGCGAATACCAGGCGACATCGGATGCAAGGAATGAATGATTTAAAAACAATATTCAGCCGGAGTTATTTAACTTTGTGTGCAAGGCTCTGGAAAAAAATAAAGGTGTTTACTTCGAGTTCTTTTTTTATGAGAACAGGCGAAAATTTTTAGTTCGACGAGAACGGACGACACCGTTGAAAGAGAGTGCATTACCTTTGCTGATGAACACAATTGTTTTACCTTAATTTTTCTCATCTGCAACCATAGGTACAATAAAAAAAATTACCCAATGAAAAAGAACGTACAGCGTCAGATATCCGAAGTGTTGTATTCGAGCGAGCTCAAAGCCCTCGGGAAAAACGACCCCTTTCCCAAACCCGATAACTGGAAACTCTCACCGAAAAGAGTGGTCGATTTTGTCATGGGCACCACTTTGGATGACGGCACTGAAATACGCCCAAAGTACATAGGAAAAAGATCCCTGATCGAATTGGCTGTGGCCACACTTACCACCGACAGAGCGCTATTGTTGACGGGGGTTCCCGGAACAGCAAAAACCTGGGTTTCCGAACACCTGGCAGCTGCCATTTCAGGTAATTCCCGCCTTTTAATACAGGGGACTGCGGGAACTCACGAGGAAAAATTACTCTATGGGTGGAATTACCCCATTCTTCTTTCCAGGGGTCCGGTCCGCGAAGCTCTGGTTCCCTCTCCAGTCATGCGCGGAATGGAAGGAGGAGGTATTGTGAGAATTGAGGAACTGACCCGAATGCCCTTTGAAATTCAGGACGCACTCATCACCATCCTCTCGGAACGCAGACTCCCCATCCCCGAATTAAATGAAGAGTCCAATGCCCTGAGCGGGTTTAATGTCATAGCGACTGCCAATGATCGCGACAAGGGGATCCACGAGATGTCCTCTGCCTTAAAGAGGAGATTTAATACCGTGGTTCTTCCACTGCCTGACTCCATAGAAGAAGAGCTAAGAATAGTTACGGAGAGAATCTCCCCCAGATACAAGCGAGAGTGGAAAGAAATGATCGACGCCGAACACTTGAGAGAAATAAAAAAAGTTATTACCATCTTTAAAGAGTTGAGGGAGGGGCAAACCACCGATAAAAAAATAGCACTTAAAAAGGTTAGCAGCACACTCAGTACCGCTGAAATAATTGGAGTGGTAGACAATGCGCTGTCCATGGCCATTCACTTTAATGAGGGTGAACTGACTCCTGAACACCTCGCTTCAGGTTTACAGGGTGCCATCGTAAAGGACAAAGACAGCGATGAGGTACCCTGGCGGGAATACGTAGAAGTGGTTATGAAAAAAAGAGAGGAATTCAACGAATACTACAATCACTTGAAAAAGGAAACCAAGGATTAATGATAATTTTTTACCCTTTCTCTTGTATTATAAAAAAATCTTATTTAAGATTGCAAAAAAAAAGAAACATGATAAAAGTTTTAGCCAATGACGGAATTCACCCAAGTGGTCAAAAAATGCTCGAGGATGCCGGTTTTACCGTAGAAACGGATAAAATCTCTCAGTCCGAGCTCAAAGAGGGACTCGCTCCTTATCAAATCCTGCTTGTTCGCAGTGCCACCAAGGTCAGAGAAGACTTGATGCAGGCGAACCCACAGCTAAAAATAGTTGGGCGAGCAGGAGTAGGATTGGACAATATTGACCTAAAGGCTGCAGAAGACTGCAAAGTAAAAGTCATCAATACGCCGGCAGCCTCTTCCCGATCGGTAGCAGAATTGGCGGTGGGTCACATGTTATCCCTTTCTCGTTTCTTACACTTTTCCAACAGGGAAATGCCAACAAAAGGAAAGGATGAATTCAAAGCCCTGAAAAAGAATTATTCAAAAGGTGTAGAACTGAAAGGGAAAACGATCGGTATCATTGGTATGGGCAGAATAGGAACTGAACTGGCTAAAATTGCGGTGGGTTTCGGCATGAATGTTATGGCCGTAGATCCCAACCTGGAAAAGGTGGAAGTTCAACTCGATCTCGGGTCTGATGCCACTCAGTCGGTTCGCTTTGATTTAAACACGGTGAGTAAAGAGGCTATGCTTTCTAAAGCCGATTATATAAGTATTCACATTCCCTCTTCAGATAAACCCATACTGGGTAGCAAAGAGTTTGAGGCGATGAAAAAAGGAGTATTTATTATCAATACTGCTCGCGGAGGGGTTGTCGATGAATTGGCTTTGGTGGAAGCTATAGATAAAGGGATGGTCGCTGGAGCCGGTTTGGATGTATTTGAAGGTGAACCGCAGCCTGTTGACAGTGTGCTTCAGCATCCAAAAATATCGCTCAGCCCACACACAGGAGCCTCTACCGTCGAAGCACAAGAGCGCATAGGCCTTGAACTGGCCGAGCAAATCATCGCATTTTACAGTTGATTTTATTCAGAAAGGTTATGAACCCTTTGACGGTTGGCTTTAATTATTTTACCTAAAAAAATAAATTGGCCCTTCCCTCTATTGGGTTGCCAAACAGCAGTTTTGAGTGGATAAATCCAACTGATTTTTCAAAGGGATCTGAGATTTCCTCATTTGTAT
>SKYC01000006.1 GCA_007128085.1 Saprospiraceae bacterium
ATTGCCATATGGGCTAAAAAATCTTTAGGAACCACAAGCCTGGATTCTTTTTTTTGAATAAAATCATCCCATGATGTTTCTTCAATTTTAAAATGACAACTCACCTGAATTTTTAAAAATACCTTTTTTCCTTGCTTAAATTCAAACTCCAGAAAAACACCTATTTGTTTATTAATATGGTCTATTTTGAATTGCAGTTGAGCACCTAAACCTGTTTCTTTTTTAGGTGCAAAATTTTCTTCGAAAATGGCAAACTGTTCCGTTTTTATCCCTTGAAGTGCAAAACCCACCTTTGTATTTCCTTTTTTCATTATATAGCAGCTTGTACATATTTCTTTGGAAAGGTATGACTTCCCATATTTACTGTTTTAGACGCATGATAGTTATTGGTTACCGGATTGGTCTGGACTACCACTTTTTCATCACACTTTGGAATGATTAAGACCCACTCCTCCATGGCGTTTATCTTGTTTTCGTAGTAGCTGGCTAATACTGGGATGTTTAAAATATTTTGCAATTTGATTTGCGTTTCAATAGTCAGGTTTTCTTTGCCACTTACTATTTTGGAAATTTGCTGTGGCGATACATTCATTTCCCTGGCCAAATCTTTTTGCAACCAGCCCAACTCGTCTAATTTCATGAGTACTTTTAGGGCAATTTGTTGTGATTCACGCAACATTGCACGATTTTTAATCCGGTCTTTTACCTCTGCTATCGTTTTGGTATCTTCTGTTGATACCAATTGTAAAAAATTATCTTTGTTATTCATTTTTCCTCGTTTAAAAATTCATAAAATGAATCGGAGTCAAATACACCGTTTCCTCTTAGAAAATCTCGACATTTATTTATCTTTTTCATTTCCTTTTGCGTGTGCTCTCTTTGTTTGTTTAAATGATGGAATTTTATGGCTCCACCTGTTATTACAAAACAATTCTTACTGATTCTAATGGCATATATTCTCAAATAGTTCTTTCTTCCCTTTTGTTTTGATAATTCTACAATCCGGTATTCTTGGTTGTGTAAGGGTCTGAAAAATTCTTCCAGACTTCTTGATTCGTCTGACGATATTTCATTGAGTCTATTATCAATATCATTTGCATTCTCAATTATCTGATTGATTAATGCTAGAATGGATACGTCTTTTGGTCCATCGTCTCTGTGTTGAGTAATAAACTGATACAAATAAGATGTGTCATTCCATAGTTTTAATAACCTACCCAACTCATTATCAGCTTCATTTTCGTAATGAAAGGCAAATAATCGGTCTGAAAAGATAGGAACTATTTTCATTTAATCAACCTAAAGGTTTATTTTTTGTGATCTTTTTTAGCCATTTAAGTTATACTGCGGCATGTTGTTTATTCCATTTTTTGCACACGTTTAGGTGTATCCTTGTTTTCAGTGCTTTCTCTATCCTCAAAATTCAGGAAAATACTTTCTCCGCGATTGGCGGATTCAATCACTTGGTCGAGGTCTCTAAAATAAATGTACGGCGCTTTTCCGATTTGGATGGCAATGGATACCAGTTTGGACAAGCGGTGGTCGCTATCGCCATTCAGCACCTGACTGAGGTATCCTTTGGTCACGCCCAGTTGTTCGGCCAAAGCAGTCCTTGTGAGGCGGTGTTCATCCATGTAATCCTGGACCAGATTAAATAATTCTGTGCGGATATATTCTTCCCAGAACTCCGGGCTGCGGTATAATTCGTCGAGACTCAGCCTTTTATCGGCCTTGTTTATTTCGGATTTGGAGTTTTCCATTTGTGGATATTTGTTGTTTTATTTCACGTATGATTCTTCTCAATTTAGCAATGTCGCTCTTTTGGTTTTTCTTTTGTCCGCCACGACAGAGGATAATGTCATAGCCATCAATATTACAGTAGTACAATCTTAAATTTCGGGTCTTGATTTCCCAGGATTTTTCATGTCCCTTGATTTTCCTCACCTGACCGGCTGCTAGCCTTCTTCCCTGGCTGATCAAGGCAATCCGGGCCGCAATAGTTTTCAATTCACTTAAATATTGTTTGCGGTAATACCGATTCTCAAAATCTTTAAACTGATCGGCATCCCTAATTACCAGATTGAAGATTTGCTTTTCCCCTCGGGCAAAACGGTTTTTTTACTAACGCAAATTCATTCATAAAGTTTAGCAAATACTAAACATTTGAGGATATTTTTATTCAAATGGTTCAATCTTATTTGTCGGTAAAAATGATAATGTACCCAAAAACATTAAAATTACCAGAAAAAAGAATGGAAGGGAGGGGTTGTAATGTGTAGGGTTTTGTGTTTAAAAATCCATCCAGATTTACCCCGTGGAATAAGGCAGAGCCTTCCGCATAGCGGATTAATCGGGGTGCTTGGAGATCCGGCGGATTGCTTGTTGTGGGTGGGGGGTGAAGATTTGGCCGTGGGTGGTAAAAATCCGTCCCCAACTGGTTGGTGGATGGATTTGCGGGCGGGGAAATTGGATTGTAATAAAATACAGAAATACGACCCCCAAGGGACTGTAAATCTATCATGGAAATGCTCTAGGCCCTTTAAGATGTCGCCCCGCTGGGGCTTGAATAATGAGGTAATTCATGGCTACAAAGATGTCGCCCCGATGGGGCTTTTTATGGATGCAAATTTGGCGTTGTAAAACCAAGAAGCACCCCGTGAAAAAGCGCCGTAGGGGATGCTTGTCCCGCAAGGCGGGAGCATTTTTGTAGCAAAAAACAACCCCACAACAAAAGCGCCGTAGGTGCGACACCTTTGTAGACAAGAGCGACCCCCCCAAATAAAAGCGCTGTAGGCGCGGCATCTTTGTCATTATTATTGGATTTTCCGGAGCATATTGACCCCCTAGGGCCTAAACCCCATCCTGTAAATTTCCCATTGCTACCGGCCGGGGCTGGTAGGTGGTGTTCAG
>SKYC01000063.1 GCA_007128085.1 Saprospiraceae bacterium
AACAAGTAAAACCGCAGAGTAAATTATAAAGTTCCCGCGAGCTGAATTTTTTTAATCTTTTTTAAAAAAGTCCAGAGCGGGGAAAAATTCACATCTAAGTTTTGTGCACAAAACAGCCAATCTACCACTGAATTGATTTTCTTTCTTCCAGATGAGCCATCTATCGACAAATACTCTCATTTGCATGGATAACTCACTACTAAAGCGCCTTACTTCTAAAGCGGCTGCAAAGGTAATGGCTTTTATTCACTGACCTAATATATTTTCAATAAAATTAATTAATTTTTAATCCGGCCCGCATGATAATCTTCTGTAGCCCTTATACGACAGTTGCTTTAGGAAACTATCACTTTAGTGCTTATCCGAAAAAATAAATTCAGTCTCCGGTTTTCTAATTGGTGGAGGGTTTCTTTAGCTCGAATCATTCACCATTTTATTATAGTATAGTGCACAATGCACAGCAATCACGCCCCAGCTTAAATTTCCTTTTCATCGTGTTGCAACAAGATCGTGTTCAACAGGCTTATTGAGTAAAAGCGTTTGTTTTTTAGAAAGGAAGTAAACAATGGCCTCAGCTCACTCACTAATCCTTTTTTTCGGGCAATTGAAAGGATACCAATTGTTCCAATACACTCTATTCCGAAGTGTTCTGCAATGTTTCTCGCCTTTTTGTCATCTATCAACAAAAAATCTGCCTCAATTTCCCTATACAAGATTAAGGCTTCAGATTCTCCGTAATCCATTATCAAGGTCAGTTCATTGAACTGTGAAATCTCCCTGATTCTGTTTTGAAAAAAATCCACAATTTTATTGAAATGCTCTGTGGTTTTATCTCTTGTTAATTCTTCCCAAACAGCTTTTGGAATATAAATCTCATCAAACAACCTATCCAAGATTTCCAGTTTGTCTATAATGGCGAGAGAGAAAATAGGTCCGGAATCCGAAATAACCAAGCCGTTAATCATCCTTTTCTACTTCAGTTTTTGGGAATCTTCAAGTACCTCTTTCAATCCAAGTGATGAAATGGGTATTTTATTTTCTGAAAGGTAAGTTTCGAATTCAAGGCGGGACATTTCGGCTATTTGGGCAGCTTTACCGATAGTGACTTTAAGTTGCAGGTACAGTTGAATAGCCAATGATACCTTAATACGCTTTTGCAATTCACTTTCCGATTCGTTCAAGGTTGTTAAAATATCGGATGGAAGGCTTATATTTATTGTGCGTAAAGACATATTTTGTTTTAGTAAAGTTAACTTTTTTTCTATCAGTTTGGTTCAAAATGAACTGATCTTAACGGTGAAGGGCTACCTCCAACTTGGTAATATTGGATTTCGGATCAGGTTAGTTCAATTGACTCGGATAGTTCTATAAATTCAGCTAAGAATGTCGATTGTAATCTACAAATTCGCGTGAATTTGTAGAATTCATAAAAGTCGGTGGAGGTCAGGGAGAGTGGTAAACGCTATAGTTTAGAGTCGGATATCCACTATTACGGAATTACAATTGATCGAGTGGCCTGAAATGAAAGTATGGCCCCCTGCCTTATTTGAGATCAATAAAAACAGCCGTTTTAGAGTTGGTTGGAACTATTTTTTGTTGTATCGGCAAAGAAAAAATTATCCTCTGTCCTTTTTTAATAATGATAAGGACAAGCAACTATCAATAATTCTTCTTCTGTATAGCTGTACACTAATCGGTGTTTTTTATCGATTCGTCTCGACCAAAAACCCCGTAATTCGTGCCTTAATGGCTCTGGACTACCAATGCCTTCAAACGGTTTTCGAAGTATTTCTTTGATAAGTGAGTCCACTCCGAAAACCTCTTTCTATTACAAATGGCTGCAAAATCCCATATCTTCGTCATTAGGAAAAATCATTCCATGCTCTGCTTGACCAAGCCAGCTTCATTCTTAACCTGAGGTCGATTATTATTCCGAAGCATAATTCATAGAAAACTCTCTAGACTAGGCTCTTTTTCGAAGATTTAGCGGGCTAAATCAAGAAAAAGGAACGACGTATAGGGAGGAATTCTATGAATACCATTATTTGAAACTTCTGAAATGAGAAAAAAGCTATAACACAAACAGGTTTTGTTTTACTGGTTTTATTAACCCTTGAATTTTAATTATATATGCGAGATAGAATAATCGGACTCAGGTTATTATTTCTTTATACTCCTTATTCCCTTTTTTCACTTCAGCTACAGACTCTAATAAAACTTCGCGATTTTTTGCCTGACAACAAGTAATTTGTTTCAACAAGGGAGTTGTATTCTTCCAAAGAGATAAGCACCAAATCCTCTTGATCTTTACGTTTAATTACCACTTCCTCCATGTCATCAATGACGGAATTCAACCAGTGTTTGAGGTTTAATCTAAGTTCAGTATAGTTTACGACCTTCATGATTCAAATCTATTAATATTTACGTACGAAAATATGGACGATTGACTTTGGCCTTTTGTTCCCGGCGCAACTGAGCATGTTTTTTGACCTGCCCTCAATATGGTTGAAATCTCCCTGATTCTTTTTTGAAAAAAACCTCAATTTTCTTAAAATGATCTGTGGTTTTATCTCTGGTTAATTCTTCCCAACCTCCTTTTGGAATATAAATCTCAGCAAACAAAATATCCAAGTGTATATTTGTCAATAATTTCGAGAGAGAAAATCGGTCCGGAATCTGAAATAACCAAGCCATTATTCATCCTTTTCTACTTCAGTTTTTGGGAATTTTCAAGTACCTCTTCCAATCCAAGTGATGAAATTGCTATTTTATTGTCAGAGAGGTAAGTTTCAAACCTCCCGAGTTTCAATTGAAGTTTGCTTCACAATTTTAATGGCAGTTAAATCCGTAAACCTCACAAAACAAACTCCTCAAAGTTGTCGCGATGTACGAATTGAAAATTTG
>SKYC01000031.1 GCA_007128085.1 Saprospiraceae bacterium
TAAAATGTCGAGGGCTTCCTCTTTTCGGCCCAGAGTGGCCGAAATCCCCCACAATTGAAGAGTTGGTGTCCAGCTTTTAAGCAGTGCGGCAGCCAACTCCACTTGTACACCTCTTTTGCTCACCATCAATTCGTGCCATTCATCTACCACCATGCAACGGACTTTTTTGAGAAAGAGGCAACTCGCTTCATGACTCAACCACTGGTGAAGACTCTCCGGGGTGGTAATCAGCAGGTCGGGCGGTTTGTTCAGTTGTCTTTTTCGCTCTGCAGCCGAACTGTCCCCCGTCCTCATTCCCACTTTCAGCCTTAGGCCGAGATCTTCAATGCAGTTTTCAGCCACTGTTTTTATTTGCGGAGCCAGCGCCCTGACCGGACTGATCCACAGTGCACTTACACCCTCGACCTCTTTTCCCTGGTTCTCTATAGTCAGCAACAAGGGCAGCAGCAGAGCAAGGGTTTTTCCGCTGCCGGTGGGCGCATTTAAAATACCGGACTTACCATCGGAAAAAGCTTTCCAGCTGTCCAACTGGAAGTCGAAAGGTTTCCACCCCCTTTTTTTGAACCACCTTTTTCCGACTTGGACCGCATTTTTTTGCATACATAAAAAAGGCTTCAGTTGACAAATGGTTTATACGTTGCACATCTTCCAAGAGATTTGGCTTCATTTATATGCCCGTCGAACAGCTCATGAATTTCTGTTTTGCTCAGAAAATCAACTGGAGTTGTTGAAGAAGATTTCCGCGATTGAAAAAAATAATGAGTTAATCGTTTAACCTTTTGCCACTTTCACCGTCTAAATCATAAACCGCTTTGCAAAGAGACCCGGACGAAAAAATACTGGAGTTGCTAAATGCCCGGAATGAGTCAAATGAAGGGGTTAAACTTTTTCTGAAAGTTTACGGAAAAGGGCTTTACGGTTTTATAATGACGTTTTTACACAATAGCAGCGATGCGGACGATATTTTTCAGGAGGTGCTGATTACTCTGGTGGAGAAAAGCGGGAGTTTTAAAGGACAATCGGGCTTAAAAACCTGGGTCTGGCAAATCGCAAAAAACCAATGCATTGATTTTCTGAGAAAGAAAAAAAGGACTTTAAAGAAGGTGGACAGCGACGCGGATTGGAATCGAATTACCGCCTTTGAAGAACCTTACTTTAACGGAGATGAAACCCTGAAAAGGCTGCATGCCGAAGTGGCAAAATTGCCGGACGTACAGAAAAGTGTTTTTATTCTCAGGTATTTTGAAGCACTCAATTATCGGGAAATAGCTGAAATTACCAAAAAAACGGAGAGTAATCTGAAAACGAGTTTTCACCTGGCTGCCAAGAAGGTTGCGAGGGGACTTAAAAACCACCTGTGAATCCAATTGGCCAGCTTAGGATGAGGTTAAAAAAAGTAGAAAATGACCGATAAGAATAAACGAATAAATGAACTGAAGTCGGAATTGGATCCGATCCGGCCGGAATTGAAAAAGTACGCCGGTCGATCCGGATACGAGCTCGATGATCAAAAATTGGAAGCCCTGGAAAGCAGATTTTTCCGAGAGAAAGAACAGCGCCCGGAAAGGAAGGTTTTTCGCTTGGCAGATCACCGGATTTTCCGAGTTGCAGCTGCAGTAGCCCTATTGGTGGCGGTGTCTTTTTCCGCTTACTTTATGCTACAAAATGACCATAGCGCTCTCCCTCAAATGAGTCAGGCCGAGGATCTGGATTTGTATTTTTACTTTCTGGATGAAGAAGCCGAAACCCTTGAGGCCGAGTGGCTGATTGAAGCATTTGGCGATCTCTACCTGGAATCACTTGCGGGAGAAGAGATGAGTGACGAATTGTTCGAATACTATTTTTACGAGAACAGTGAATTTTATTAAATCAATAATCTAAATATCGAATACCATGAAAAATACAGCAATGATTGTAGTGGGACTTTTTTTCCTGATCACCTTCTCTTCACCGGCTTTGATCGGTCAGGAAAGAGAAATGAGGGTCAGCCCCGAGCAAAAAGAAAAAATAGAAGCCATGCATGTCGGTTTTATTACGGATAAGCTGGCGTTGAATCCCAAGCAGGCGAGTGAGTTCTGGCCGGTGTACAACCAATACCGGGAAGAGAAGAGGGCTTTGATGGGGGAGCGAACCCGTGACCGCAAAGATCCATTGGAAATGAGTGAGGCCGAGGCCAGGGACGCTCTGGAGACAATGATGGCGGAGAAAGAGCAAAAGATTGAACTCGAGAAAAAACTGCACATGGATTTGGCCGATATTTTGAGTCCGAATCAGGTTCTGGCTCTTTCACAGGCGGAGAGTCAGTTTAGAAGACACATGTTGAGGCAGGTCCGCTCGCGGGTGAGGGGTGGAGAATCCGGAGATGAAAGGATGCAAGAGCGGCGCCAGCGGTTCAGAGAGGGTGAACATAGAGAGCAAAGGAGAGACCGTGGCGGCCAGTGATTAAAATGCTTGTGCCTTCGCGCGCAGAGATTTTGGTTTAAATTTTTGTCTTTACAGTGACCTGTAGGGAAAATATTTAAGCAGGAAAAAGGAGAGTCGAAGACTGACAATTGATTGATATTTTTTATTTAAAAGCCGTTCCATTCACTTTGGAGCGGCTTTTTTATATGGTGATAAAAAAAATTTGAAAAATTTTAGATTAATTCCCATTTTCACATTAATCGGTTCTATATGTATTCTACTATCAAAAATAGACTGTTAGATTTAACACATTTTCTGGTTTTAAAATTTTTAATTTCATAAATTGCTGTAAATCAGATATTTGAATGAAATTACAAATACTTTTAATGTTAAAAATACCCAGTGGAATAAACTTTTTTGATTCAAAAATTAACCCCATCTTTGGGGTAAGAAAATAATAAGATTTTTTGAATGTAATCCCATCATATAAAACATGCGACGAAACTACAAAAGAGATACTGCCCTCCACTCTTTAGCTAATGAGTTTGAGTCGATGAGTAAAAGGGGTAGTCAGGCATATTTTGAAGACCGACACCTTTTTAAATTAATCGATTTTTACGAGAACGAATTTTCGTTCGAAAAAGCCATGGAGGTTACAGATTTTGCACTGGAACAATTCAAGTACCGAATTGACTTCTACATTATAAAGGTCAGGTTGTTCATCAAGATCGGAGAATTGAACTCTGCTCTTGCCCTTCTTGAACAAGCCGAGAATATTTCCCCCATGGAGTGGGAACTCAAACTGATGAAGTGCAGGATTTATTCCAGGATGAAAGACCACAGCAATGCACTCTCTCTCATAGCAGAGCTCAAGGAGAAGAATACGTCCAGACAAGACTACATAGACTTGTTGATGGAGGAGGCCTTTGTATACGAGAAAATGAAGGACTTTTCACAGATGTATTACGTACTGGAAGAAGTGTTGACCATCTATCCCAAGCACGCAGAGGCACTGGAGCACATCTGGATGTGTGTGGAGATTTGTAAGAATTACAGCGACAGCATTGCCCTGCACGAAAAGATCATCAATAAAAACCCCTATATTTTTCAGGCCTGGTACAACTTAGGTCACGCATATTCCTGTCAGGGAGAATACGAGAAATCCATACAGGCACTCGAATACTCATTTATTATCAATCCTGCTTTTGAATTTGGATACAAGGACTGTGCAGAACTGTGTTTTCAGGTGAAAAATTACGAAAAGGCACTGGATGTATTTTTGGAGTACAACGAGCGGTTTGGCCCGGAAGCAGAGGTGCTTATTTCTCTCGGACAGTGTTATCTGGCGCTCGACAATGCGCGAGAGGCCAAAAAAGTATTGAGAAAATCCAGTAAACTCGATCCATACAGCGATGAGGTGTTTTACTTTATGGGGTTGTGCGAAATGAGTGAAAACAATCCCCGCCGCGCAGTGCAGTATTTTTTGAATGCACTTCAAATTGAGGATCGGAGAGAAGAGTATTTTGCAAGTATAGCAAAGGCGTATAGTCAACTAGAGGAATACGATAAAGCGGACTATTACTACCGAAAGGCGACGGAAACGGGTCCCGAGCAAGCTGATTATTGGAACGAGCACGCTTCTTTTTTCATCCAACTGGGGAAATACAATGCGGCCATGGACATTCTCGATGAAGCAGAGTACTACTCTTGCAGTCCGGATCTGTTGTATTCAAGGGCGGCTTGCCTCATACTCACCGGAAGGAAAGAAGAGGGGCTGGCGGTCTTGTACGACGCGCTCACCGATGATTTTAATGCTCGCAAAAGACTTTTTGAACTCTGCCCACAACTCATCAGCGACGAGGACATCAAAGCAATTATTGAGTATATAGGGCAATCCTGATGAAGCGGTATCCGACCGCGGGATAGTGTTGTCGGACAAACGAGTGCTGCTTTTGCAGTAAAAGGTCTGGTAAAACTGAGTGGAAAAGAAATCAGCGGCGAGTATGTATGCGGGCAATTAGGCTTATAACTGAGGCCATCATAAATGTGAAGATAAAAGAACGGGCAATCCAAGTCAAATAAATAAAGACCTCGGACCGCCCGTTTTTAATTTTAACGCACTCGAAAATGGTAGAGATTACGCTTTTAGTTTTTCCTTGATTTTCTTCTCCAGTTCTTCACTTACTTCTGGATTGTCAATAAAGAACTGTTTGGCAGCATCTCTTCCCTGAGCAATTTTAGAGTCTCCGTAACTGTACCACGAACCACTCTTATTAATCAGGTCAAACTGCACGCCCAAATCCACGATCTCACCTGCTTTGCTGATGCCTTCTCCATACATGATGTCGAATTCAGCTACCCTGAATGGAGGAGCCAGTTTGTTCTTCACCACCTTAACTTTGACGTGGTTGCCCATAACACCGCCTTCCTTATCTTTAATGGCCGGGCCCGATCTTCGGATATCCAGCCTGACCGAGGCATAAAACTTGAGTGCATTACCGCCGGTGGTGGTTTCGGGATTTCCGAACATTACGCCGATTTTTTCTCTCAATTGATTGATGAAAATGCAACAACTGCCCGTTTTTCCTATGGTCGCAGTTAATTTTCTCATCGCCTGTGACATCAGTCGCGCCTGAAGTCCCATTTTGGAATCTCCCATTTCACCTTCTATCTCCGCCCGGGGGACCAGTGCAGCCACAGAATCAATGACAATGATGTCCAGTGCACCCGATCGGATTAAATTTTCAGCGATCTCCAAAGCTTGCTCTCCGTGATCCGGTTGGGAGATAAGCAGATTTTCAGTATCTACTCCCAGGCGCTGTGCATAGTTCCTGTCAAAGGCGTGCTCCGCATCTATAAAAGCAGCCAGACCGCCCTTTTTTTGACATTCGGCTATTCCGTGTATGGCCAAAGTAGTTTTACCGGAGGACTCCGGTCCGTATATCTCAATGACTCTGCCCCGCGGGAAGCCACCAATTCCAAGTGCAATATCCAACCCCAGGGATCCGGTGGAAATGGCGTCTACTTCGACCACCTGTTGGTCACCCATCTTCATGACAGCTCCCTTTCCGTATTGACGGTCGAGTCGGTCCATGGTCATTTTTAGTGCTTTCAGCTTATCGTCTTTATCTCCTTTGCTCATAATCAACAGTTTTTATATTTACCACAATTATATTAAATTTTTTTAAATGCATCCCTCTATATTGATAAAATATGTAATTTTTTTTGTCATTCCGAGGTTTGGTAAAAAAAATTCGCCGATGAAAAATTGTATTAATTTTTCATCGGCGAATACGTAATGAAGCAATAGTTTCAATCAGCACCTCAGATCCAATGGTCTGCAATAATTCGCAGACGGGATTATTGACCCTCCGGTGTCAACTTATCTCTCACGACTAAAGGCCAAAACCCTGTTGAGGGCATCAACCGATGGGTGAAAAGTTACTTTAGGAATTTCGTTTTTGGCCCTTTTAAGGTCTTTAAATTCCCGAAAAACTTCCCAGTCGTTTTCAATACTGTTTTCAATTTGCTGAAGTTGATTAAAACTCACTTCTCTGTAAAGGAAACTCACTAAATCATTTTGTGTAAAGTTTTTGACCATAAGGTTGGTTTAAAGGATTAAGAAAATAGCGCCCTTAAAACGCGGTGCACCTTGAAAATTATTGCACAATTCCAAATAATTAAACTCAACACCCGCAACTTTAACATATATAGAGAGTTATAATAATTTTTTGACTATTTAGTTATCCCGGTTTACTTCCAATCACCCACTCGTGTGATGTGCGCGATTTATTCACTTATACCCATTTCCCTTGCGAACCAATGAACGTTCATTCATTCAAACGGGTATTTGAAAAAGACGCAAGACAGCCATTAGGTACTTAAAAGAGGAAAATAATTACAGAATTTTATCGGTCGATCACCTCGAGGAAAAAATAGACTGGCACAATGTCTGGTCTTAAAAGTAAGAGACTGAATGAAATTTATTTTAATTTAGCGTTTTCTGTTGCAGATTCGGAAAAAATGAAAATACTTTAATCGCGGGATTTTCTTCCGGTCACTGGGGACTGGATTTAGACCTCGCGTTAGCAGCCATAGATAAATTTAAAATAGATAAAGATGAAAAATAGAATTGTTGTATTCCTTTTTGCACTGATTTTAGTGGGATTTTCTACCCGTGGATTCTCACAGGGCTTAAGTTTGGGTTTTAAAGCGGGTTTGAGCTTTTCGAACTTTATGGACGACAGCGAGTTGGGGCCGGATGGAGAAGAGCTGGAGGATTTCAGCACCCAGACGGGCTTTCACATTGGAATTTTGGGGAGATATTATTTTTACGACGATATTCTGGGAGCGCGTTTTGGCTTAATCTACAATCAGAGAGGCGGAAGAATTAATTTTGACGGTCCCTCTTATTTTATTTTCAATCCCGAAGATCCGGTCTACGCCACAGGTAATCGGGAAGAGGAAATTCGATACTCCAATGTCTATCTGGATATCCCACTGGAGGCCATGGTGGTTATAGGGGGCAAGCTTGAAATTAGTGCCGGTGGATATGTCGGTTTTTTGGTGGGTAGTGTCGGCAACGGAGACATGACTTTTTCCGGTCGGTCTGATCCCAATGACAATCCCATCGAGCCCTTTGAAGTGTTTTACGATTTCAGGCCGTTGCGCGACAGGGCAGGTCTCGGATCCTACCTTGAGACGCAATTGGTGTCAGTAGACGGGAACTTAAGAGAGGCTCCTGATGAGGCCGGTGCTTACTATGAATTTGCCGATAAAGACGGCAATTATTTCAACTCCGTCGACATCGGCCTGACGGGTGGTCTCACCTACTTTTTTAACCAGGGCTTGTATTTCAATGCTCAGGTAAAGTACGGATTGAATCAGGCCGTGAGGGAACCCTATTACGTTTCCAAAGTGGCATTGGACGGCAATAGAGAATTTATCCCCAGGGAAGGTGAAAGAAGGAATTTTTCGCTCATGCTCTCCATGGGATTTGCTTTTTAAGGGATTTTTGATCCTTTTTGAACCGACAAAACTTTTATATGGTTCGCCACTGGCTGATCAAAATACTGGTACTGCCCATCGCTATACTTTACGGTATAGGCGTGAGTCTCAATAACTTTCTGTACAGCAAAAATGTATTGAAGTCAATTACGTTCAGTCTGCCCGTAATCAGTGTGGGTAACCTGACCGTTGGAGGTTCAGGAAAAAGCCCTCATACGGAATACCTCATCCGATTGTTAAAACCCTTTATCAAAGTGGGGGTAATCAGTCGGGGGTACGGTCGAAAGAGCAGTGGATTCAGAATGGTGAAAGTGAGAGACCGATCTGATCAAACGGGCGATGAACCCCTTCAAATCAAACGGAAAAACCCCGATGTGCCGGTGGCTGTTTCAGAGAGTAGAGGTACGGGCATACCCAAGTTGGTCGGGCAGTACCCCGACTTGAAGACCATCATTATGGACGACGGTTTTCAGCATCGGGAGGTCAACCCCGCCATGAATATCCTTTTGACCGAATACTCCTCGCGTTATACCAAAGACTTTTTGCTGCCTGTGGGCAGATTGCGCGAATGGAGGACGGGGGCCGCAAGAGCCGATGCCATCGTGGTGACCAAATCACCCGCCGATCTGAGCAGGGAGGAAGCTGATAAAATCGTTGCGGAATTAAAACCCAAAAGTCATCAAAAGGTATTTTTCTCCTACCTCACCTACGGACAAGCATACTACTTCTTTGACCCCCGGAAAAAACTGGTGCATGTGCCCGGTGGGGAAATCATCGTACTCACCGGGATTGCCAATCCGGAGCCCTTGTTTGACCACTACGCAGATCGTGTGGAGAAAATACACTCACTCGCCTTTCCGGATCACCACGATTTTAAACCCTATGATCTCGGGCAACTGAAAAAGATGTACGACCAGCTGGAGATGAAAATACACTTTGTGGTCACCACCGAAAAAGACGCAGTCAGATTACAGCCACACGCCTCTTACCTGGCTGAAAGTAAAATTCCCATATTTATTCAGCCCATAGAGGTGCGATTTCATCAGTTTGGTCATGTGCATTTTGACGACTACGTAAAAAATGAATTGCTGCAATTTAGGTCCTGAAGATGGCCGGTAGGCCAATCATTATCCCATCCACCCCTCTCTGTCCAGGTTTCTAAAGTGTATGGCCTCTGCAATGTGTTCCGGGAGTATGGTTTGAGCCTGGTCCAGATCGGCTATCGTGCGGGCCACCTTTAAAATGCGGTCGTAGGCGCGTGCGGAAAGTTGAAGCGACTCCATGGCTTTTTTCAACAGGGCTCTTCCAGCTGAATCGATGGCACAAATTTCTCTGACCATATTGCTCGGCATTCGCGCATTGAAGTATATGCCCTCCATTTCCCCGAAGCGTTTTTCCTGTATTTTTCGTGCCTTCAAAACGGCCCTTATGATTTCCTTACTCGATTTTTCCTGACTCTTTCGCGCGGCCAGCTCGTCGTAACTGACGGGGGTAACTTCCACATGCAGGTCGATTCTGTCGAGCAGGGGACCCGATATTTTATTGAGGTATCTCTTTACCTCACCCGGTCCGCAGACACAATCTTTTTCAGGGTGATTGTAGTAACCGCAGGGGCAGGGATTCATGGATGCAATCATCATAAATCCCGCCGGATAATCCACCGTGACCCTGGCCCTTGAAATGGTTACTTTTCGCTCTTCCATGGGTTGGCGGAGGACTTCCAAAACGGAGCGCCTGAATTCGGGAAGTTCGTCCAGAAAAAGGACGCCGTTGTGCGCCAGGGAAATTTCACCGGGATTGGGATGTGACCCACCTCCGACCAGGGCTACATCGCTGATAGTATGGTGAGGGGATCGGAATGGTCGCTGTTTTATCAGGGAGGTATCGGGAGCCAGCAAACCGGCCACCGAATGGATCTTGGTGGTTTCCAGGGCTTCATTCAGTGAGAGAGGCGGAAGAATGGTGGGAAGCCTTCTCGCCAACATGGTTTTACCTGAACCCGGCGGTCCGATAAGTATTACATTGTGACCGCCGGCAGCAGCGATTTCAAGGGCTCTTTTGATGTTTTGCTGTCCCATGACATCGGAAAAATCAACGCCGTTGGCTTGTCTGCCCAATAAAAATTCCTTGCGCGTATTGACTTCTACGGGATTCAGCTTTATCGCACCCTTGAAAAAGTCGACCACTTCTTTTAAGGAGCTTACTCCGTACACCTTTAATTGATTTACAATGGCCGCCTCCCGCGCATTTTCCGCTGGGACAAACAACCCTTTAAATCCCCGGTTCCGCGCCTCAATGGCCATGGGTAAAACACCCTTAACCGGCCGAATCCCTCCGTCCAGTGAAAGTTCTCCCATCATCATGTATTGATCCAGATCTTCGGAGGGCATTTGTTCCGAACTACCCAGGATGCCAATGGCAATTGGCAAGTCGTAAGAGGATCCCTCTTTTCTGATGTCCGCCGGAGCCAGATTGACGACCAATTTGGTTCTCGGCATTTTCATGCCCACATTTTTGATGGCCGACTCGATTCTTTGATAGCCTTCCCTCACTGCATTGTCCGGCAGGCCCACCAAAAAGTAATTGCCCTTGTCATTAATGGCTCCTCCTGCATTGACTTCAGCAGTAATGATTCTGGCGTCTACTCCCTGTACAGCACACGCAAAAGTTTTGACTAACATAGCGGTATAGTTTTTTTATTAGGTGTGTTGAGATGAAAAAATGTACCCAGTAGATGCATTTTTTTTAAAAAAATAATAAAAAGACGACCGACCGATGATGTCGGGTTGGGTGCGTTGTTTATCCGGAGTGGAGTCTTTTCGAATCCCCTTTACTTCTTCCCCTTGAGCATGGGAACAAAGCGGAACATACCGTGCGTACTTTTGGTAAAACTGCCGTCTTTTTTGCGTTGGATTTTGTACATTTTCTGGGCTTCCCCCTGGCCTCCAACAGGAATCACTGCCAACCCACCGACTTTGAGCTGAAGCAATAGTTCTTTGGGCATACTCTCAGCTGCTGCTGTGACCAGTATTCGGTCGAAAGGGGCGTGCTCTGGAAGCCCTTTCCAACCATCGCCGTAAAAGGTTTTGACGTCGCTGTATCCTGCCTTTTGAAGATTTTCGCGAGCTGTTTCGCTCAATTTCTGGAAGCGCTCTACAGTGTATACGTCTGCTCCCAATTCTGCAAGGATGGCCGATTGATAACCACTACCCGTACCTATTTCCAAAACAGTTAATCCGGGTTTGATTTCGAGCAGCTGTGTTTGCAGAGCTACTGTGTAGGGCTGTGAAATGGTTTGGTCGCAGTCAATTTGAAAGGCCTGATCCCGATAGGCCCACTCCTCAAATCCCTTACCGACGAAAAAATGCCGGGGAATCTTGGCGAAGGCGGTCAGCAATAATTTGTCTTTGATGCCCTTGGTTTTCAGGTCTTCTACCATTCGCCTTCGCAGACCCTTTAATAAGTAATTGTCATCAGCCATTTTGTTGAACTTTGGGGTTGACAAAGTTACAAAAGTTAAAAATAAAACCCCGGGTAGAGGGGGTTTTTAGATCGAAATCGCGCATATCATTACTCGTGCGCGGCCTGAAAGAATAATTCTCAACTGTCCTGTCTGGCAAA
>SKYC01000254.1 GCA_007128085.1 Saprospiraceae bacterium
CCTTGATACCCTTTTGGGGTATACACGCTTTCCAAGCGTGCGCCTTCGACCACTCGGCCAACTCTCCAATCGTTTACCTTCCTCCGAGCACTCGTTTGCTCAAATAAAGACCAATATTACGAAAAAAAATGAGAACAAATATAAAATCCAAGTGGTGCAATTTAGTTTTAATTTTCGGATATTATTTTTCTCAATTTATTTTTTGAAGACCTTCAATGCATTCTCTCCGGTTTTGTCTTTAATGTGCACAAAAGATTCTCCAAGAATTTCGGCCGACTTTTCAGCAATTATTTTCACAAAGGCCGATTCATTTCGCTTTCCCCTGTGCGGAGCCGGAGCCAAATATGGAGCGTCGGTTTCCAGTACCATATTTTCCAACCCCACTAATTTTAACACTTTGTCCAGTCCGCCGTTTTTAAATGTAACGACACCACCAATTCCCATCATGAAGCCCAAATCTCTGATTTTTTTCACTTCTTCCGGCGATCCCGTAAAACAGTGGAATACACCGCTGAGGTTGCCGTCCTGCGCCCGGGATATTTCATCAATTGTGATTTCGAGGGCATCGCGCGAGTGAATATTAATGGGGAGTTGGGTTTCCTTTGCCCAGGAAATATGCCTGCGAAAGGATTGCAATTGGTTTTCCAAAGTGGTTTTATCCCAATACAGGTCAATTCCGGTTTCCCCTATAGCGATGAGCCGGGCATCGTCGAGATATTGCTCCATTTCAGACAAAGTCCGTTGGTTGTCCCCCCCCGCGCTGCAGGGATGCAAACCCATGGTGGGATAGGCAAAGTCCGGATACTTTTGGTGTAATTGGAACATCGGCTCTATGGAGCTGGAATCAATATTGGGCAAGACCACCCATTTTACCCCTGCCTCTTGTGCGCGCTTCACCATTTCCTCGGTATCCTCTTTAAATTGCGGGGCAAATAAGTGGGCGTGTGTATCTATTAACATAGTTAACGGTAGTTGTTTTTAAAACGATTGAAAAATATTTCCAGGTCATTTAAAACCCTGTAATCCATGGAATAATTGTAGTTGTACTTGGCCAATAAATTTAAATTTCTTTTTCCCGGAGGGGCTTCCCAGATGCAAGCGGGGGGCAACTCAGGTGCAAAACGAGAGCGCTGTCCATCCGGGTGGTAACCCACCCAGGTTTTTCGGGATCGAATCACTGCAAACCAATCAAAAAGGAACTGCCCGGGTTTTTTAACCAGAATGGCTATCAGGGGCAAAAAGGGCAAAAGGGCCAGACAAATAAACATATCCAGTAACCGCTTAGATGCCCTGATGTGGGGGAGGGACAGGCGATGGACTATTTGTTTGCTGAATAATTCACCGCTTTGCGAAGAGGAAAAACTGCTGATTAATCCATCTCCTTCTGGGGTCAAAATTCGGTATTTGATTTTGTAACCCAAAATGTTCATGATTTCCATCATGAGGTCGTAGCGCATTTCTGCCTCACAGAAAATAACCTCCGAAGGCCTGTATGCATGAGCTACTTCATCGATGTCGTCAATGGTTCCCATGAAAAATTCATCATCGGTTTCTACCGGACTCATTGGAATGACCTTCTTGGCTTTGTATTCGTTGAATTGAAGAATATCCAAAGCTTTCAGTATTTGCTTTTTCTCCCCGATGAGTATTACGGTCTGCGACTGGTCGGTGCTAAAACTCCAGCTTCCCGTTGTCAGGTAATTGTAGCCCAGCCTGGTGAGTATAGTGTACACGAGTACCCAGATTCCGGAAACCAGCAGTACCGCTCGCGATGATCTGAAAAATGTATCCGTCAATCCGTAAATGGCTATGAGGATGAGTCCTCCGGCCAATACGGCCAAAAAGGTGTTCAGCAAGGTTTTGTACCTCGAATAATAACCGCTCAGATAAAGGGCAATCAGCCAGAGAAGTGCGTAAAAAGGCAGATTGATAAACAACATGGTCTCCGGGTAGTAATGCGGGTTGCCGTGAATGATTTGTCCCAATAGATATTGTATGGCGATAAACCCCAGGTATATGGCCGAAAAGTCAATCAACATCCTTCCCCGGCCGGTCAAAAAAGTACCCATTACCGACAGGAGCGCTCTGATGTATATACCTGTTTTCAAAAACCATTTAAAAAACCAACTGCGCTGTGAAAAGTGCTTGTTGGCAAATATTTCCATGGCCTTGTAAAAAGTCTTCACATAGTTGAAGCTGACCTTTTTGGTGCTCTCTCCCTTGAAGTGGATGATGGTGGTATCTGCCAGGTACAGGATTTGATAACCGGCTGTGGTGATTCTGTAGGATAGATCAATGTCTTCGCCGTACATAAAGAAATCCTCATCAAATCCTCCCCCGGTCTTTTCCAAGACCTCTCTGCGAACCATCATAAATGCTCCCGATAACACATCGATGAATGCATTTTCGTCATGGGGAAGATGCCCCAGGTAATACCGATTAAAAACGGCCGACTTCGGGAACAATCCCGAAAGACCACTGGCTTTGCAAAAGGCTACAAAGGGGGTGGGCAAACCTCTTTTTGATTCCGGAAGATACTGCCCGCTGCCATCTACCATTTTTACCCCCACGGCACCGATTCCAGGATTTTGATCCAGGTGCTCAACGGGAAGCACCAGACTGTTTTCCCTCAAAATCGTATCCGGATTGAGAAATAAAATGTGCTCTCCTTTTGCAGCGGCCAATCCCTGATTGCAAGCAACGGAAAACCCCTTGTTTTCGCGGTTTTCAATAATCTTTACTGCCGGATACTTTTCCCGTATCAATTCGACGGACTGATCAGTCGAACAATTGTCCACAACGATGATCTCAAAGTTCCAGGGCTTTTCTGCCAGTAAAATCGATCGTATACATTGGTCTATGAAATACCTGACGTTGTAGTTTACAATGAC
>SKYC01000055.1 GCA_007128085.1 Saprospiraceae bacterium
AGCCAATAATTCGAATGGGGCTCAATATCCATCGCACCTCTCCCCGCCCATTGGCCACTATACTGACTACCACAAGTCAATGCCGTTAGACTATCTGAACAGCTACCGGGGGCTTCAAAAAGTACAAGTGTATGCCAAACTGGTTCATTGAATTGCACACTGACTTCCAATCGTTTTGCATTTTCTCCCGTAGAGAATTCGTACCAAACTCCGGCGACAGTGCTATCCATAGAAGAATATACACATACATCATTAAAAAAGGGATAATGTACGAGTTGTGCCGCATCGTACTCGGCGGGATGTGCGTCAACTGTAGTCCCCTGAGTGCAACGCGGCAACTCCATGATTGTGGTCAATACTCCCAGGTTCTGGCGATTCTCGCACAGATCATTGGGAGGAGGGATGGCTCCAAAGGCCACAGTTGACATTATGGAGAAAAAAAACAGGAATGCAGTGAGCCTTTTTTCAAGGCAGTAATTGACATTCGACCGAAAAAATAATCTTGTTTGAGTAGTGAGTTGTTTCATCATGAAGGATCTTGACCCGAATTATTTATTTATAACTAGACCCTTATAAATAATCCGGTTTATGTTCATTTATATAGTTTCAATGTACGCAATTGCAAGATAAGTCAATTTTAGAAACTTTAACACTTAATTAGCATATTTTTTAGTAATTCACTTGGTATTTAAAGACCAATTCACCTTCTCACTATTCAACATAATGCAGGTTGATAAAATATCTGAAGATTAAATGACTCATGATAATTACAAAAAAGGAGGGACTTGAGCATTCAGAGAAATGGGTATAATCAAGAGGATACCCATGAGGTGAGAACCAACCTTAATTGGCCGAATCAGCCCAAAAAAATGTACTATCCAACCAAAAAAAAAAGGAATGGTTTTAATACCCTGGATCGGAACTAAAATCTACATCTCCCATTTTAATGGCCTGGATTTCAAACGGGTGTTGTCCGCTTTCATGGAATTCAAGATCTATGGATTCCGGGTTGATTTTCCAGGATTCGGTTTTTGGAAAACGATCGTAAATTTCTACAATCAATCTCCTGATATCTGCAATGTCCAGGACATTTATATTGCCGGCACCAGCGACATCGGCCGCTTCCAATTGCCAGCCTGTCAACAACTCAATGCCTAAAATGTGCCTCCGAATGAGAGCGATATCCAAAACATTCACGCCATTTTTGGGGTTGATGTCCTTACTGAAGCTGATTGTGCAACTTTCTTCCTCTATAAATTCAATTTCAAATTCAAAGACACCATCGGCATCGGTTACTACTGACTCTGTGCTATGGCCGCATTCCAACACCACTTCAACCAGACCGACAGGTCTGTCAATCGGATCGAGCACCTGGCCTTCTATGACTACCTTTTTAATATCGGCCATAACCAGACTGTGATCGAGGATTTCCTGCCCGGTATTTAAAGGGTCGAGCCAGTCCCTGAGGCGCTCATGGGGTCCGTCTCCCAGATCCCAAGAATAAAATAATATCCCACTGTAGGCGATAAAGTGATGGCAGGAGGGATTTCCCCCGTGAAGTTGCCCCATAATTCTACCCTCAGGGGAAACCAGCGGCCCACCGGATGACCCCGGTTGAAAGGTACCCGAAGTCAGGTTTTGCCGGTAGTGAGATTGCGGTGGCGTAGTTACACCATTGTCCCAGAATATATTGTTGTTGTGCACTTGAATTAAATTGGAGTAAAGGGCCACTTTTTTTATATCCGCTGCCGGGTGTTGCAAAATTGCGGTGTTGGCAGGCTTGTAGTCTTCCCGTCTGTCCCAACCCAGAAAGGGCACTGTAAAGTCGGGAGGAATGGACTCGGTAATCTCCAGCAACATAAAATCGGATTCGAAATGGCCCGCTCTGTATTCCGAACCGATTAAACTTCTGAATTCGGGTTCCTCCGATGGGTCTGGACAAACATTCCCCTCGTAAAAAAAGTCAAAACGCCATTGATCAAAGATGGGCGTATATCCGTCCATACAGTGAAATGCAGTGAGAACATAGGGTGTATGATCCTCTGCAGTATTGTTGACAAGGGCTCCACTGCAAAACCCTACCCCCTCCTCTACCACCACCATAATGCGCACCACACCGTCCTTGACCTCATTGAAATTTTCACCTTCCGGGCAGTTTATGTTGATGTGGCAATCCCAGGACTTCCCAAATCCGGTCTCACCGGATCGACCAGAGTTGAATTCCAAATACAAATTTCTCAACAATACACTAAAGTCCAACTCCTCCATTCTGTCAACACTTCCATTCCATTCCAACACCACTTTTCCGGACCTACCCTGACTCAGTTGCATTTCAGCCTTTTCGGACCAACTGAGATATCGGTTATCATCCTTACTGTAGAAAAAAAGGATTTCTCCCTCCTCCAGGTATCTCGGGTCTACCATGGCCATCAAGTCGGAATCAGTCTCGGCTTCAAAGACGACAAAAACCGCCGCGCGATCCCCAATGGCTACTTTCTGTATGTCCTTGGACCATTGGTTCAATACTGAAATTGCAAAAAAATGATCGGGCAAACTTCCCCTTAAACCCGAAATACTCAGCCTTTCTGCCTGCAGAACTCCTTCAAACAATTCGGCGTTTTGCACCATTATGGGTACGGCCTCCTCCATTTGTGCAGACGCGGACTGAGCAGACAAAACATCATTACTCCAAAGTCCAAAAAAGAACAGGAAAAGGAAGGACCCATAATACACACTGCTCTTCAACAAACCACAGGAGTCCGGGCACCCGATTGTTTTAATTACTGAATCTGAAATTCCCAGTCTGAGACCCATTTGCATCCTTTGATAAATATTAACCTATGAGATTTCCTTTTTTAACGGAAAATGTCTCCTTTTCAAGGGTAAAGA
>SKYC01000235.1 GCA_007128085.1 Saprospiraceae bacterium
AAAGGGAGTTTACCACGCCCCGGCGTGGCAAAGGGAGTTTACCACGCCTTGGCGTGGCAAAGGGAAACCAACGCGATAATCTTAAAAAGTTTTCAATCTAAACGAATGGTAAATAGGAAGTCCCTCCAAAAATCAGAGAAATCAGGAAATCAAATAAATCAGCGGTACAGACAATGAGGGAGTTTTGAAGAGCCAGTATCAAATCCGTGTCATCCAATAATCCCCAGACTGCGTTGGGACAGGAGTGATTCAGACAAAGTGGACAAAAGTTGAGCGAAGCGCGAAGCACGAGGTGTGGACCGATTCATTAGGAATTCTTAATCAGCGTTTATATTTTTAATTGAACTCAAATATTGGCCATTTTGGTTTCTCGGACGTCAGGTACTCAGAATTCATCTCTATAAACTTGGCTTAATTTTTTAATTTAAAACTCATTCGTCCATAAGTGATAATAGATGAATGATAATTTTATGTTTTTTATTACTCAATTTTATCCCCGTAAATTTTTGAGTTGTGCTTTTTTTCTACTAATTTTCACGCTGATCACCTGACTTTTCTAAATTGTTGTATGGGAACCCTGATTTAAAATTCACTTTTTATGTAATAAAAAATCTCTTCCTATGATCTTTCAAGCCAAAGACCTCAGAAATGTAGTGTTGCTCGGACACTCCGGATGCGGAAAAACCACTTTTGCAGAAACCATGCTTTTTGAGAGCGGCGCCATACCGAGGCGGGGAAGAGTAGAGGACGGCAATACCGCGTCGGACTACACGCTGATTGAGAGAGCGAAAGGTAATTCGATCTTTACTGCTTTGATGGCGGTGGAGTGGAAGGAATCCAAAATCAATATCTTAGATACCCCCGGCCTGGACGACTTTGCAGGAGAAGTGGTGTCGGCCTTAAAAGTCACCGATACTGCACTGGTTCTCATCAATGCTGCGAGTGGAGTAGAAGTGGGTACGGAATTGGTCTGGGAGACGGTCATGTGGAATCAGGTGCCCGCGGCTTTTGTAATCAATCAGCTGGATCACGAAAAATCCGATTATGAGGAGAGTCTGGAGGAGCTCAGACTTCACTTTGGGAAAAAAGTTTTGCCGGTTCAATATCCCTTGAATCAGGGCCGTGATTTTAATACCATAGTCGATGCCTTGAGGATGACGATGTATGTCTTTGGGGAGGAGGGTGGAAAGCCCGAAAAAAGACCCATTCCCGATTCGGAAATTGAGAGAGCACAGAAAATGCACAACGACCTGGTGGAAGCGGTAGCGGAAAACGATGAGAGTCTCATGGAAAAGTTTTTTGAAGAGGGATCCCTGACCGAAGATGAACTCGCCCGCGGTTTGACCCTTGCGCTGAGTGGGCAGGAAATTTTCCCGGTATTTTGCTGCTCGGCTTTAAACAACATGGGCAGTGGCAGAATCATGGGTTTTCTCAATGATATTGCACCTTCCCCACTTGATCGCAAAAACGAAGTACTGAAGGGTGGGGAAGTTTTGGAGGCCGATGCATCGGCTCCCACCACTGTTTTTATCTACAAGACGCTGTCGGAACCCAGGGTGGGAAAACTTTCTTATTTCAAAGTGTTCAGCGGTACACTTTCGCCGGGCGATGAACTTTACAATGTCCAAAACCGCGCCAGCGAGCGGTTCAATCAAATTTATACCACCAATGGGAAGGAGAGACGAGCGGTACCTAAACTCTCTGCCGGGGACATTGGAGTGACTGTAAAACTTCGGGATTCACACACCAATGACAGCTTGAACAGCAAGGGGGTTGATCGACGCATTCGGACCATCAAGTTTCCGGAACCCAGGATCCGAATGGCGGTCAAGCCCCCCTCAAAATCGGAGATGGAGAAAATGGCCAGGGCGTTGAATATACTGCAGGAGGAGGATCCCACCATTCGCCTGGAGCACTCCAGAGAACTCAATCAAATGATTTTGCACGGTCAGGGTCAGCTCCATCTGGACATTATAAAATACCGATTGGAGAAAGTGTACGGGATCAAAATGGAGTTTGAAGAGCCGAAAATTCCTTTCAGAGAAACCATTTCTGGCGTTGCCGATGCGTATTACAAGCACAAAAAGCAGAGTGGGGGTTCCGGCCAGTTTGCTGAAATAAAAATGCGCGTAGAACCGCTTGTCAACAGCGCGGGAGGTCCGGAGGGCCTGAACCTGAGGAGCAGAGAAGTGGTGGATCTACCCTGGGGAGGGAAAATGGAATTGTGCTGGTGCATCGTCGGCGGAGCCATTGATACAAAATTTATCCAGGCCATTAAGAAGGGCATCCTATTGAGAATGGAAAAAGGCCCGCTGACCGGATCTCCCTGCACCGATGTTCGGGTTTCTGTTTTTGACGGAAAAATGCACAGCGTAGACTCCAACGATATGGCCTTTCAGACGGCCAGCTCCATGGCATTTAAACAGGCCTTTGAAAATGCATCTCCACAATTGCTCGAACCACTTTGCAATCTGGAAGTCCATTGTGGAGGTGAAGTGATGGGGGAAGTGATGGGAGATCTGCAGACGAGAAGGGCGCTGATTCACGGTATGGGGGCAGAGGGCCACTATCAGCTCATCAATGCCAAAGTCCCACTGGCTGAATTGCACCACTACACCTCTTCATTAAAGTCCATCACGCAGGGAAAAGCCAAATTCAAACTGTCGGATGCGGGCTACGCCATCGTGCCCGCAGAAGTACAACACCAGATGGTTTCTTGAGACGGGCTGTGAGAGGCCGGCTCAAACCAGTAATTTTTTATATACCTTGTTCCCAGTTTATACTTTAATCCGAAGATTGACCTAAATAAATTTCACGCGAAGGCAAAGGAACTCAATAAATCTATAAAGTTAGCAACCTAAACGAACGATAAATAAGAAGTCCCAC
>SKYC01000097.1 GCA_007128085.1 Saprospiraceae bacterium
ATTTTTGAATTGAAATGGTTTCGAATGGCATCGAAGGAACCATCAAAGCACAGCTCGGAATCATTGTTTTTACTGTGGTTAGTTTTTGTTATTTCAATAACACCATGAAGATGATTGGGCATTACGATAAATTCGTGCAAGCGAACCTTTGGAAAATGGTCGGGAATTTCTAACCAGCATTTATGTGCAATTCTTCCGGCCTCATTGAGGAATAGTTTTTTGTTTAAAATATGGCCAAGAAGACATTGCCGTCGGTAACAGTTTAGTGTAATAAAATACAATCCTTGTTGGGAGTAATCATATCCTTACAAGCGTATAGATTGACGGTTATGTATTAACGGATTGTATCGGGCCATTTTTTTCTTTTTAATTTCACCTTCTTCAATTAGGTGTATTAAGCGTATAAAATGTACCCAGTAAAAATCAGAAAAAATTGATCTGTAGTCGTGTCGTGGCATAAAATCTTCTGTCACGACACTGCCTCCATTTCCTATAAAAATCTAAAATTATCATTTAGCTTTGCAAACCGCGAAGCGACTAGACGGAATATTGTCGCCTGCAGTAGTATGTAAAGTTTTATCGCATGAAAATAGCAAAATTTGGAGGGACGAGTGTGGGAACTGTCCAGCACATTGATCAGTGTCTGCGCATATTGATGAATGATCCTTCCTTTCGCGTGGCAGTAATCAGTGCTACGGCCAATACTTCCAACGAATTGACCCTGGCCTTACATAAGTGTTATCTGGGAAAATGGGAGGCGGCGCTGGATGTTTTAAATCGCATTTGCGATCGCCATCTACTTTTAGCTGAAAATTGCGGTGGCAGCCAAGTGGTATTGGGTGAGGTGAAAGATATTTTTGAAGAAGGAGTGCGCGTTCTGGATAAACTGCGCCATGATCGTGAAAATTACTACCAATATGCCGATCACGTTCTGGCAATTGGGGAGCGTGTAAGTTCTCTTATTTTTTCGGAGCGGGCGAAGGTTTTACAATTAAATGCCGAGCTGGTAGACGTGACCCAACTATTGATCACGGATTCTCTCTACGGCAGGGCAAACCCCATTATTCACCTGTCCAAACACAATGTAGAAACATACCTAAAGCCCAAGATCAATGATGCTCTGATCGTTACTCAGGGCTTTATCGCGAGGGATAAAAGGGGCCATTACACCACCCTGGGAAGAGAGGGGAGCGACTATTCTGTCAGTTTGTTGGGTGCCATGTTGGAGGTGGAAGAAATTGCATTGTTCAAACGGGATGTAAAGGGGATATATCAGTTCGACCCCCGCGTTTTGTCCGATGTGAAAGTCATCGGGAAATTGAGTTACGGGGATGCCATCAATATGACCTATCTGGGCGCAAAGGTGCTCCATCACAAAACGGTTTTTCCGGCCATGCAGCAGGGAATTCCCATAAGGGTAGATTCCAGCGAGTTTCCCTTTCAAGAGGGCACCCTCATTTCAGAGGAAGGAGGCAGTGGTCTGATCGGTCTTTCGAGAAGGACGGACCAATATTTACTGTACCTGAAAAATACGGATTTCCTGGACACCCATGTTTTTGTCGAAAAAATTAACGGCATTTTTTCAAAGTATCGCTTTAATATTGACCTGCTGACCATTTGCAAAAACAGCGCGTATATTGTTATTGATGATTCGGTTGGAGGAACCATTCGGGGTGCCGCGCAAATGACGGTTTTTGAAAATACAGGATTTAAGAAGGAACTGTCGGAATTTTCCGATTACCAACTGATCGACCATCTGGAGCTCGTCTCTGTAATAGGAGACCACAATAGCGAGACGCTCAATCTCATGATAGAGGCCGTCGGACAGTTGGATGTGAAGTACTTTTTTGCCTCGCCCGAAAGAAATGCTTTTTCTGTACTGGTGGATCAATCGGATGTTTTAAGTTGTCTGCACGCCATGAAAAAATTTCTTAATCGCGAGTAGATGCGCAGGTTGTAAAACGGTTTCGGTTGGGGAAAATCAATTTTTCTGGTCGTCTTCCAGTCCTTTTTGATGTTCGCCTTTACCGCCTTGTTTCGCGTCTTTGTCACCGGTTTGGTCGTCCAGCTTACCCTCTTTGTAGTCCCGGAATTCGTTGATTTTGGTTTTTTTCCAAAGGGGTACTCCGTCTTCGTAGGCGGCACGACCGATGATGTGAGCAGAGATAGGTGAGGTGATCAGGAGAAATAGAACAATGGCTGCTGCCTTAATGGCCACGCTAACCTCGTTGTAGTGTATGGCGACACCAATCATAATACAGGCCACTCCGAGTGTCGCTGCTTTGGTGATGGCGGAAACTCTGATATAGAAGTCGGGCAATCGGATCACACCGATGGAGGAGATAAAAATAAACAGCACTCCGGTTAATATAACTATGGCACTGAGGATTTCAATCATTGTTTGTGGCTTTTTCTCATGTAATAGGCGAAGGCTACAGCCCCTAAAAACAGTATAAGGGACAAAATAATGGCGGCATCCAGATAGGATTCTACACCAGTCGTAAGCGAATACAGAGCGATCATTCCAATGGTGATAGACCCAATGAGGTCAAAAGCGATGACCCGATCCGGCAGGGACGGCCCCACAATAATTCTCACGAATACAATGGCTCCTGAGAAGCTCAGCATGATCAATGCAAATAAGAGTACGATTTCAAACCAGCTCATCTTGTAATTTCTAATAATTTTTTCTCAAATCCTTCTTTAATCCCCTTTTTTATTTCATCGGCGCCCAGTTCATTAAAGGAAATGGCGTGAACAAAAAGGTATCTTTTATCCTCTGACAAGTCCAGGCTCAGTGTGCCTGGAGTCAACGAGATCATATTGGCCAGCAAAGTGATCTCGTAATCGCTTTTGGCATCCAGCGGCAAGGCAATTACAAATGG
>SKYC01000046.1 GCA_007128085.1 Saprospiraceae bacterium
AGATGTATGACCTCGGACAAGAAGTCTCTTTTATCGCTGAGGTGTTAGAAATGAAAGAAGATGAGGTGATTCAAATACTCAAAGATTCCGGGCGGCTTTAAGCCCGATTTCATTAAGGAGTGTTTTGGTGGTTCACAAAACATTTGTGGATTACTTGAACTTTCACGTATAACCCTGTAGTTGGTTGAAATTAGGCGGCCGAATGGATGAGGCTGGATTTCCTCAGTGTCTCCTCTACGAATCTTTTATCCACCCTAAATTCTTTCAGACTTTTGTTATCCGGGAGATCGAACATCACATCCGTCAACAAAACTTCGCAAATAGATCTCAATCCACGGGCGCCCAGTTGATAATCAATGGCCGTTTTTGCAATAAATTCAAGGGCTCCATCGGTAAAGTGAAGCTTGATCCCTTCCATTTCAAACAATTTGGAGTATTGCTTGATCAGTGCATTTTTGGGCTCTGTAAGGATGCGCTTTAATGTTTCAGCATCCAGCTCCTGGAGGTGAGTAAGCACCGGAAGTCGACCCAACAATTCGGGAATAAGTCCGAAAGACTTAAGGTCCTGATGAATAATGTACTTCAATAGATTGTCTCTGTCAATTTGTTGCTCGTCTTTATTTGCAAAACCAATGACTTGAGTATTCAATCGTTTGGCGATGTGATTTTCAATTCCGTCAAAAGCCCCTCCGCAAATAAAGAGAATATCGTTGGTATTGACCTTGATCATTTTTTGTTCGGGATGTTTTCTTCCTCCCTCCGGGGGAACATTGACATCGGTGCCTTCCAGCATTTTTAACAAACCCTGCTGTACACCTTCACCGGATACATCCCGGGTTATAGAGGGATTGTCGCTTTTTCTTGCAATTTTATCAATCTCGTCGATATAGACAATGCCCCGCTCTGCAGCCTCAACATTGTAATCAGCAGCCTGCAGCAATCGGCTCAACATACTCTCCACATCTTCTCCTACGTAACCCGCTTCGGTAAAAACCGTCGCATCAACAATAGCAAAAGGAACGTCCAAAAACCTGGCAATGGTCTTAGCGAGCAGGGTTTTTCCGGTACCGGTTTTACCCACCAGGACAATATTGGACTTTTCAATGATGGTATCGTCATCGTAGTCTGCTGCCAACCTTTTGAAATGGTTGTATACTGCCACAGAAATAAACCTCTTGGCATCGTTCTGTCCTATTACAAACTGGTCCAGATGATTTTTAAGTTTCTGGGGAGTAAATCTGGTGAAATCGATTTCTTCGCTATCCTTATCACTGATATGCTGGTGTACTTCCTGCTGTACGATTTCGTAAGCCTGCTCTGTACACAACTCACAGATATGACCATCGATACCGGCAACCAACATCAGTGTCTCCGACTTCTTTCTTCCGCAAAATGAACATTTAACCATAATTCTCCCGATCTCTTCGTTTTTAAATCTCTGAATTCTTAAAAAGAATTATTTCTTCTCAGTATCCACTTTTTTTGCCAGACCCGGCCTGGTCAACACCTCATCCACCAAACCGTAATCTTTGGCCTCTGCCGCCGTCATCCAATTGTCTCTGTCGCAATCGACAACAATTTTGTCGTATTCCTGACCGGTGTGTTTAACCAGAATATCGTACAGGGCTTTTTGTTGCTCTTTGACCAACTTGTAATAAATTTCCATATCGCTTACCTGCCCCTGCATCCCTCCGAGCGGTTGGTGTATCATCACTCGACTGTGCGGCAGACAAGTCCGCTTACTTTCTGCACCTGCAGCAAGCAAAACGGCACCCATTGATGCGGCCAGTCCGGTACAAATGGTACCTATATCGGGTGCTACGTACTGCATGGTATCGTAAATACCCAGCCCGGCAATCACTGATCCACCGGGACTGTTGATAAATACTTGAATATCTCTTTTTGCATCTGTAGATTCGAGGAACAACAACTGTGCCTGGACCACATTGGCCACATAGTCGTTGATCGGCACACCGAGGAAAATAATTCTGTCCATCATCAATCTGGAAAACACATCCATTCCAACCACATTCATCCTTCGCTCTTCAATAACGTGAGGGGTGAAATTGCTGATATTGGCTCCGGCATGCGCCATGTATTGATCCAGGGAGTTTCCACTCATTCCGAGGTGAGAAACAGCGTATTTTCTAAATTCTTCTTTATCAAACATAATTCAACAGTTTTTCTTTTAAATAACGGATTCGGCTGTAAAAAGATGCAGCAATTCTCTCAAAAAATAATTTACTCCTCCTCTTCCTGTGGCCTCGGGAATTCTTTCTCTATCAATTCATCAAATGCTTCTTTATCCAGGAAGATTTCCTTCTTTTCCACAAATTTGTAAACTTCCTCGGTCATTTTTCCGGTAAATATATTTTCAACGGCATTGCTTTTCGCTGATTCATCCTGAAGAAGTCGGTCTACCATGCCCATGATGAGATTTTGATCGCCCTGTCCTCCCATCCAATTGTATACCTGATTGGCCAGGAATGAGCGAATTTCTTCTTCGGTAATTTCAATTCCCTTCTCTCTTGCGAGGGCAGAAGTAAAAACAATCCAAATGGTATTTTTTCTGGCTTTTTCATCCAGTGGCTTCTCTTTGTCTTTCTGAATAAATTCCTTGAGAAATTTATCGGGCATATCCAGCTCATTTTTTTCGATCAAGCGGTCGCGCAATCTCTTAAAAATAAGAGAACGCGCAACACCTGCGTACTCCGACTGAATCATTTCCTTTATTTTCTCCTTCAATTCATCCTCGTCCCCGATAGGATCGCCGCTCCCGCTGACTTTTTTCAGGAACTGCTCATCCACTTCCGGCAGTTTTACTCCGGTAATCTCTTCTACGGACCACTTCATCAGGTGACTGTGCAGTTCCGTTTTGGGCTC
>SKYC01000138.1 GCA_007128085.1 Saprospiraceae bacterium
AATTTTTCTTAAACATCCTTTCTTTCTTCAAAAAAATTTACCTTTGATGGTACACTTTTCAACCGAAAGGTGGTACACTTTTCAATTGAAATATACAGAAATTGAATCCTTTGCATGGTCGATGGTTGAACACTACTACACTCATATGTTTTATACTATGCACCATTCACACGTATATGATCCAGTTTGCGACAGTCTTAAATCTGACAAGTGCCACTGGGTGGTGTGTCAACTCAGGAAAAAAATGCAAGTGCTATTATGATGATCCAATTGATAATGCTCAGTATATACAAGCCCTTTTCAACTCTTTTATAAATGGCACTTTGGATCAGGAATATTACATAGGCACATAACAGATAAAAAATGAATACAGTTTTTTTACTAATACCAATGATCTGGCTGGTGAACTTTATCGAAATCCTTCCAGATCTTCCGCCACCACCGGGAACAGTAAAAATTGAAAGTAATCTATTCATGGATAAAGGAGCTGTGACTTATATGGATTACTATGAATTTATCAACTTTGGTAGTTTCAGCAAGTCAAACAAGTATAGTGGAGTAATCCCTGTGGATACAACCATTACCTATAAGAATGAGATATTGTGGAAAAACCCCAAGTTTCATAATTTTCCAATCCTTGGGCTGAGCCTGGAACAAATGGAGAATTATTGCAAATGGCGATCAGAGGCTGTAAACCTATTGATCCATGACTCAGATCTGCGTTGTAGTAATAATAAATACTGGAACAAATTTGACAAAGTCGATCCAGACAAAAAATACCATGTGGTCTATTCAGTTTCGTCCACTTTCAAAATTGAAAATTATTGTAGTAAAATTTCAAATCAGGACTTTGACGAAATATTGATTGATGGTGTTTGCTATGCCAAAAGGCAAAGAAAAGTAAAGTCATTGAATAGAAGTGATTTTTTTGCCTTTAGATGCATTGCAGAATACAAAATGAAAAATTGATAAACACAGCTGTGAGCCTAAGAAATGAGCCTGCCAGGAAAAAACAAAAAAACCCGCATTACCCACCCAACTTCCGGGGAATAATGCAGGCTTCAATTTTTTTCTAAATTATACTATTTTAACTGCAAATCGTACCTGAGGCCGATATAAGCTCTCCGTCCGATAGTGGGCATATACGCCAGCGAAGCATCGAAAAAGGGTACGTAAGGGTCGTCACTTTCAAGGATGGGATTGCCCATGGTTTTGTCGGTGATATTTTCCAATCCGGTGTAAAACTCTATCCAGCTGAATCGTTTGGTCAGTTGGAAATTGACTATGCTGAAGGGATTCGGATCTCCTGAAAAATCGCTTATGACTTGCTGTGGAACGCCGTGCAGGTGTGGCAGTCGTCCGGGTTTTACCCAGTGCCTCTGGAAAGGCATTATCGAGGATCTGTTTGACGATCTGCTGAGATTTCTCTATGAGAAAGCAGACGAAAAGTTTGACTTTTCAAAGGGTTTTGAATTTTTGGACAAAGAGCTTGAAGATCTTTTTCCCCAAAAAGACCGGGAGAAGGTTCGCTATGTAGATAAACTCGTGAAAGTATATCACAGGGAAAAGGGTGAACAGTGGATGCTTTTTCACATCGAAGTACAGGGGTATAATGACCCGGAGTTCCTAGAGCGCATGTTTACCTACTATTATCGAATCAGGGACAAATACCAAAGGAAAGTAACTGCCTGGGCCTTTTTCACTGACTCCAATAAGAATTTTCATCCAAACCAATATGAGGATACTTTTCTCGGAACTAGTATTAAGTATCAATTCAATACATTAAAAGTATTGGATCAGGATGAGGGCGAGCTTAAAAATAGTTCCAATCCTTTTTCAGCGGTAATTCATACCGTTTTATTGGCATTAAAAAGAAAACAAGTTGATGAAGGAGAGTTGTTAAATTTGAAACTTGAACTTGCCAGAAATCTAATAAATAAAGGATTTAAAAAACAAAAGATCAGAGCATTGATGAACTTTCTGAGATTTTATGTACGTTTAAATCTTGATAAAAGTGTTATATTTGAAAAGCAATTGGAAACAATAACCGGAAAATCTTATCCAATGGGAATCGAAGAACTGATTTTAGAACAAGAGCGCAAAGCTGGTGAAAAGAGAGGTGAAAAGAGAGGTGAAAAGAGAGGCGAAATAAAAGGTGAATTAAAAGGGAAAACCGAGGTCATATTAGCCAGCTATGACGATGGGCTTAAAATTCCTCAAATCGCACGAATAACCAATCTCCCTGAAAAAGCAGTTGTGAAAATACTCAAAGACCACGGGAAAATGGAATAATGAGCACTCATTTCTCCATTTAGGGAATCTGTGTATCTTTTATAGGAACTCTAAAAATTTTAAAGAACTCCCTCCATCACATAAGCCTTCTTGCCCGGCCTTTGGAGTCCATTACCACAAACTCTCAATCCCCATTACCTTCAAACAATGCCATCAGAAAATCCGTGTGATCCTATAATCTGTGCAAATCCCCCGACTGCGTTGGGGCAGGCGTGATTCAGACAAAGAGGATAAATTGCGAAGCCGTAGTTATTCAATCAACGTTTATTTTTTTACTTTAATCCTAATATTGGTCTTTTTTAGTTTCACGCACGTGTCCCCAACTCGTTGGCGGAAAGGCGCAAAGGCGCGAAGGGAGTTTACCACGCCTTGGCGTGGTAAAGGAAAAGCAACGCGATAATCTTAAAAAGTTAGCAATCTAAACGAATGGTAAATACCAAGTTCCACCAAAAAAATCAGAGAAATCAGTAAATCAAATAAATCAGCGGTACAGACAATGAGGGAGTTTTGAGGAGCCCTCAACAAATCCGTGTCATCCTTTAATCCCCCTACTGCGTTGGGGCAGGAGTGATTCAAACAAAGTGGACAAA
>SKYC01000285.1 GCA_007128085.1 Saprospiraceae bacterium
AGCCTAGGAGGGGGTATCGCTTGGTTTGTGTTTGTACTTTCCATTTATAAAAACATAGATAATTCACTAGCATATTTCTTAGCATCTATTGCTCTTACTATTCATTCAGAAATATTTGCTAGATTATTAAAAACACCTGTAACAACAATGCTAATACCTGGTTTAATCCCATTAGTGCCAGGAGGTGGGATTTTTTATACAATGCTATATACTATTCAAAATAATACTACTTTAGCTCTTTTTAAGGGCTTAGAAACATTATTTGCTGCATCAGCACTAGCCTTTGGAATAGCTTTTGTTTCTTCTATTTCTAGAATAATAAAAGACTTGAAAAAATGGAGATCGGGATCGGGGCGGAAACCACTGATTTTGAGAGGGGCCAGACAGGTGGGAAAGACAACCATTGTCAATGAGTTTGGAAAAAAATTCAATCATTTTTTGTCTCTCAATCTGGAGAAAACAGATGATGCTGTTTTTTTTAAAGACTACGGAGACGATGTTAAACAGATTTTTGAGGCCATTTTGTTCGCCAGGAATACTCCCTTAGACCCTGCAAATACCTTGCTTTTTATCGATGAAATTCAGGAAGTGCCCAATGCTATTGCCCTACTTCGCTATTTCTACGAGGATTTTCCGGACTTAAATGTAATTGCGGCCGGATCGCTCCTTGAATTTGCTCTTGGAGAGGTCAGTTCTTTTCCCGTAGGGCGTGTTCAGCAAATGGCAGTGCACCCCATGGATTTTGAAGAATTTCTAATTGCTTCAGAAGAAGACATGGCACTGGATTATTATTTAAAAACTCCTGTTCCCGATGTAGCTGTTGGGAAATTGCTCAAGCTGTTTAATCAATATACCATTATCGGTGGTATGCCGGAAGTGGTCAGCAGTTATGTACAAAACCAAAAGTCTGTTTCTTTTCTTTCAGATGTGTACTCCTCCATTTGGGACAATTACAAGGACGATATCGAAAAGTACAGTCAGAATAAAAAAGAAAGACAAATTCTAAGGCACATTCTTGAAGTTTCCCCCACCGTTCGGGACAGAATTACCTTCAATGGATTTGGCAATTCTTCCTACAGCTCCAGGGATGTGGGAGAAGCGTTCAGACTGTTGCATAAAACAGGATTGATCCGGCTGATTTATCCAACCAATGAATTGACCGCTCCGGTGAAGCCAAACTACAGACGGAAGCCCAAAATTCAATTTGTAGATACGGGTTTACTCAACTATGCCAGTGGCATTCAACCCCAATTGATGAAACTTGAGGATTTGAATCAAATTTACAGGGGCTATATCGTCAATCACATTGTTTTTCAGGAATACATAGCACAGATCAGAAGAATCAATCAACTGCCCTATTTTTGGACCAGAGAAAAGGCCAATTCCAATGCTGAGATAGACTGGGTAATTCCATTTGGTCAACACCTGTATCCTGTGGAAATAAAATCGGGAGCAAGTGGAAGACTTCGCTCTTTAATGGAGTTTATCGACAGATCAGAAAATCCAACCGGATTTCGATTATTGGCCAATAAGTTTTCAATAGAAAAGCTTAACACCATTTCGGGCAAGGAATTTGAGCTGATCAACCTACCCTACTTCTGCGCCGGCCGAATAAACTCCTATCTCGAACACATACTTGATAAGCGGGATTAAGATGGTTAACATCCACTCATTGCAACCTAAAAACCATATCACTAAGCCTGCGGGAACGTGAATCCCCCGGACATCGGGCACTTATGTTTTTGAAAATAAACCAATCCCCTGGAGTGGCTTCTTTCACCATTTTTTTGGCCTGCGCACTAAAATCACTTCCCGAGTTACTCGCGTTTTCCTCCTCTTTATCTCCGCTTATTCGGATCAGATCAAAGCCCTCAATGGTGCAATCCACTTCAAAATCAAAATCCTCCAAACGACTGGTGATTCCGTTCTGATTTACAAAACGATTCACTTCCATTTCCCCGCCTTTTTGATCGGCCAGATAAACCACAGGATCGGGAATTCTTTTTACTAAAAAATCAAAGGAGGTTTCTTTTATACCCCTGCCGGAAATGCCAATGGAGGCCTGACCCGGTTCATCGGCCTTTGCAATAAATTGAGATCCATCGCTTCCCTCGACCGGTGTGAGCGTCAGTCCGGCTCCGCGGGTTTCGATCTCGAGCTGAGATGCCTGTATCCCTACTGCCTCAATAGACAGCAGATTATCAACGCCCACGTAAAGGATTCCGGTGCTTTCAGCATGAAGGCTTACCACTCTTGTCCCCACTTCGTATTCAAATTCATTCGAATAGGTGGTCCTCTCCCCTGTAGCCGGGTTTGTAAAGATAACCTTTGCATCAAATTTTCTCGTGCCCACTCCTTGAGCGGTTTCCCGGAATGTACCTACTCCATTTTCTACGGGTATTGGATGGCCATCGACAAATATTTCAGATGTTTGATAATCAATATGATAGGTTGTGCTCAAGTATATATTCGCCTCATAAGGATCACCTACATATACGAATGGCCTTCTGGCATCTGCTGCAACAGTATAATCTTGAATCACGGAATCAACAAATGAAATCATTGTTAAGTAGTAGAGCAAAATATTCTCTTCAGTAGATCTTATGTCGTAAATAAATTTTCTAATGACGGCCGGAACAGCCTGAAGAGGAATCCCTCCAAAAATAAATTCTTCCCAGCTGATATCATCGCTTTGATGTTGGTAATTTCGGGGATCTAATGTCACTCCCTTAAAAGGATGCCACTCTTCATCTTCCGGCGGAATTAAGTTTTCAAAATCTGCTCGCAAATCCAATAATTTTTTCTCTAATGAACCTCCTTGATGGTCTGAAAAATATCTATCCGGGTCCTTGAGCTTTTTCAAAGGATTGGAAAATTCTAC
>SKYC01000190.1 GCA_007128085.1 Saprospiraceae bacterium
AATATTAATGAAAAACACTTTTGATGTAAAATATTCAATTTCATGAGATCTTCGAATAAATTTATACTTGAATTTCCTTAGGCCTTTGAATAAAGAAACTTAAGGAATGGGTCTAAGTCCATGGCAAATTTTTGAAGTAATCTTTTGTTATAATATGAGAGAACCTGATTAGAAACCTAATATACTCCAGCCGGAGGACTTACATTCCCTCAAATTAGATCATCACATCGAACCATTGGATCGGCCTTTTGATAACTTTTCGAGGATCCACTTGAATGTTTTGCGGTTTGTTGATCCTCAGTTTTGAAAATTCCATACAGGAAATTTATAGCAGATGAATCTAATTCGGTTAAGAGGCTTTAACTGTCTGAGCGCTTTAAATCCCGATTGACTTTGAACTACAATTTAGACTCTTACCTATTTTAATAGAGATGAAAAGCATCCTACTGCTACGAACCATACGGATTAAAAGAAGCGAGTTTTAAAGCCGACATAGCAAGACCTTTAAAAGTGGATCGAAAATTATCAAGAGCCGTGATTTTTTGTTTCTTTTGTATCTAGACAAAAGAAAGAGGAAAAAAATAAAGAAGGGTTTTTAACTTTAATTCCAGGATTTATCATTGTTGTGTTTCACTGTAAGACAAAAAGAGTTTACCCAGGAGACATTATTAAGCGAAACTTTCCCAAAAGTGGATTTCACTTGTTTAGAAAGCTTTGGTTTGGCTGGAATGGTATTGGACCTGACTTGTCTATTGCGCCCAAAAATTTCCCTTTTAAAACCTAAAAATCAATTATAACTTAACAGAATTTTTTTTTTGCCATGTACTTAAGTAATTGTTAATTGAAGAAAACTATTTACTTTTTGCTTTTTCCTTCAGCGAAAACCATTCGTCACGGTATCTTGCTGCACTCATAAAGTCTTGTTCTTTTGCCGCATTTTTCATTTTTCGCTCGGTTTCCTTAATCAGCTTTTCGAGTTGGTCTCCCGACAGGTACTCAATCAGGGGGTCAGCAGCTGCGTCGGCCGATAAAGGCTCCACGTAGGCTCTCTTTTTCCCACCTTTAATGTCGAGAATGGATTTTTGTTCGAGTATTTCCTCCCTCGACTTGTAGATGGTCTTGGGTTCAATACCGTGCTTTTCGTTATAGGCCATTTGAATGGCCCTTCTCCGGTTGGTTTCATCCATGGTTCTCCTCATGGATTCGGTAACCGTATCGGCGTAAAAAATAACCAAACCATCAGCGTTTCTGGCGGCGCGACCCGCCGTTTGAGTCAGCGACCGATCGTTGCGCAAAAACCCCTCCTTGTCTGCGTCCAGTATCGCAACCAGGGAAACTTCGGGCAGATCCAGTCCCTCCCTGAGCAGGTTGACACCGATGAGTACATCGAAGGTTCCCAGTCTGAGATCCCGTAGAATTTCCACCCTTTCCATGGTATCTATATCGCTGTGTAGGTAGCGCGTTTTTATCTTCAGTCGAATCAGGTACTTGGCCAATTCTTCCGACATTCTCTTGGTCAAAGTGGTCACCAAAACGCGTTCGTTTTTCTTGCTGCGATTGTCAATTTCCTCCAGCAGGTCATCGATCTGATGAAGGCTGGGTCTGACTTCTATGGGTGGGTCGAGTAAGCCGGTCGGCCTGATCAATTGTTCGACAATGACTCCACCGGTTTTCTCTAATTCATAATCAGATGGAGTGGCACTGACAAATATCACCTGGTTGATGAGTGACTGAAATTCTTCGAAGTTCAATGGTCGGTTATCCATGGCACTGGGCATTCGAAAACCGTAGTTGACGAGATTGAGTTTCCGGGCGCGGTCACCGCCCCACATTCCCCTGACCTGAGGAAGAGTCACGTGACTTTCATCGATAAACATCAGGTAATCATCTGGAAAGTAATCCAGCAGACAAAAGGGACGGGTCCCGGGTTCGCGACGATCAAAATAGCGCGAGTAATTTTCTACACCGCTGCAATAGCCCAATTCGCGCAGCATCTCGAGATCGAACTCAGTCCGCTCCTTTATTCTTTTGGCTTCAATATACCGCCCTTCCCTTTCAAAGTACTTCACGTGTTCGAACAATTCGTCTTCGATTTCTCGGATGATTGTATTCAAGCGGTCCTTGGGGGCGACGTATAAATTGGCCGGGAAAATAGCGGCGTGTTCCAGCGATTCATTTCTCCTCCCTGTATCGGGATCGATGACGTCAATGGTCTCAATTTCGTCTCCGAAAAAGGTGATGCGGTAACCGAAATCGACATAGGGAAGATTGATGTCCACCGTATCGCCCTTTACCCTGAAGTTCGCCCGTTCCAGGATGCCCTCAGTTCGGGAGTACAGCGATTCAACCAAGGCGTAAAGAAATCGGTTTCTGCTTATGACCTGACCGACATGTATGCGTGTAATTCCGGACTTGTAATCCTCCGGATTCCCCATACCGTAAATGCAGGAAACCGAAGCTACGATAATCACATCTCTTCTGCCCGACAATAAGCTGCTGGTCGCCCGGAGTCTCAGTTTGTCGACCTCTTCGTTGATGGCCAGGTCTTTTTCAATATACGTATCACTGGCCGTGATGTAGGCCTCGGGCTGGTAATAATCGTAGTACGAAACAAAGTACTCGACTGCATTGTCGGGAAAAAATTCCTTGAACTCCCCGTACAATTGAGCCGTGAGCGTTTTGTTATGGGTGAGTATTAAAGTGGGCTTGTTCAGTTTTTCAATCACATTGGCCATGGTAAAAGTCTTACCAGAACCGGTGACCCCTAGCAATGTTTGATATTTTTCGCCCGCATCTACCTCAGAAATCAAATTCTCTATGGCCTTGGGTTGATCCCCTGTAGGTTCAAAAGGTGCTTTTATCTTAAATTTCATTTTTTA
>SKYC01000196.1 GCA_007128085.1 Saprospiraceae bacterium
TGGTTATGGTTGCGGCATTGCCCAACTCATCCTGAAAAACCACACCGGTAAAATCAATTTTTCGCTCCGTAATTTTGACATCCTGTTCATCGATGAAGTAACGCGTTCCTAGCAAATCCACGGTGGTGGCAGTATTATAAATACTTGCCTGACCGTCCATTTTCACATCGCTCCAGTCCTCTGCAAATACCCGCAAATCCCCATTAAAGGTACCCACGGTATTGGTAATTCCGGTTTCAATGATCTTTTGGTACATCATCATAGGAAAATCCCTGATTTCCAGCCGGGAATCGAGCACATTACCACCGTGCGGAATTTTGCCGGCATCTACGTAAATCAAACCATCGCCGGCCAAATGCCTGTCGGGGTGATCGGTTTTTACATTGAATTCCAATATGCCGCTTCCGGTTTTTAAACTGGATTCAGCAAAAAACAGCCCGTAATCAATATCCTGGAAGAAAAAATTATCGACGAGCAACTCTCCGTGCAGTGCATCGAATTCAAATAAATTGGCGACCCATAGGTCGAGATTGAGATCCCCGGACAGCTCGTAGCGGTGATCGTTTATAAACTCGTTTAAAAACTCGATGTCCAGTCCAACCAAATTGAGGGAAATTCCGCGATCGTTGATGGATTGGATAGATATCGATTTTTCATCGCTCTCCAATTTGAGATTATTGGTTCTAAAAAACTGTTTCCCTATCTGGACCTCATTGTTTTCCATCACTTCCCAGTCCTCACCAAATACGGTCAATCGGGAGCGCGCAAAATTGATGCCCCAGTGATTGTCGTAGGGGTAGGTTTTTCCTTCGATGTATACCTGGTCAACCAAATCGCTGTAATCGGTGGTGCTGATTGAAAAATTGATGGTGTCGTAACTGAAGTCGATGAAAAAGGAGGAAGGATTGGTCACCGCCAGAGCTCCGGCCTGTATTTTTCCGGCATTGATCAGGGTATTTCCCCACTGATCGTCAAACTGGGTGTAAATGTACAAGTCCTCCAGGCTGTTGTTCCCGTAATGAACGGTGGGAAATGAAAACTCTATGCGGTGTTCTTCATCTATTGTATTGATTTCTCCGTGAATTCTTGCCTCTTTTATTGTATCCAAACCGGGAATGAGAAAAGAGGTGAAACTCTTGGTATTCTTTATGGCTAAATCAAATTCGAATTCGGTTTCAGAGTAAGGGGTGACGATGGTGTCTTCAAAAAGGAGGTGAGCGTAACCGTAGTTCCTCAAAACAAAATCTTTAAAAACGTCACCCAATTGATTCAAGTAGTAGCTTCCGCTGATTTCTGCCGAAAAGATTTCAGAATCAATCTGAAGGCGTTTTTTTAAATTATCTCCCACTTCTGCAATTAGCGTCAGAGAATCCAAATGGGTGTAAATAGAATCCGAATAGTTGATCTGCCAGTCTTCCAGTTTCAGATTGCCCTCGGGAAAATCAAAGTCGAGCCCGGTGGCATTCACCCTTGCATAGCCACTCATACCGTAGTGCTTATCGGTCAATTGAAGTGCGAGCGTATTGAATTCATTCACGCGAATTTCAGCATTGACATAGGGATCGTCACTACCGTAAAAGACCGTCCCAATCAATTGGAAGTCCAGATTTTCGTCTTGTATACTGAAAAAACCGTCGAACAACCTGCTGCTTACAAAACCATCCATCTGCAGTGCATCGTACTCATAACCTCTGAAGGAAAAGGAATTCACCTCGGCCATTAATTGGGCGTTTACCGATTCTTTGGTTAAACCCATTCCATCTTCTATTTCGGCATAAAAATTCACCTGATCAAAATCATCGTTTCCCGTCCATTCCCTTAAATTAAAGTTTTCTACTCCCAGTGTTCCGGAATACCTGGCCAGCTCAATTCCCTCTTCAATATTGAGCTCAAAATCGGTTATGAAATTACCCAGATTGGTAAATAAATGTCCCCCGGCTTCAAAATTATTGAATTTGCCGTCAAAGCGGCCGGAAAAGTCCAATTCTTCAAATTTTGCTAGACCTTCCGGTACGGTGAAGTCCGGAATGATGTTTTTAAGCCGGCCCATTCCTGTCCGCAGACTTTCTACTTCTACATTTAAATGTTCCTCTCCGGGAACGGTTAGATTGGAGCTTCTGAAAGATCCGGTAAGGTGAAAGTCATCGGGTATGTCTATGGATATCCCCTCGCCACGCAATTGATTGACAGGGCCTTTAAACTGGCCACTCATAATAAATTTTCTATCCCTGTTTTTATTGAAAAAAGGATTGTCACGGAGATCCGGGATCAGATACATCAATTCTTTGAGCATCACTTCCGCATTGATAAAATGGGCATCCAATGCCACTTTGTTGATAAAATCGTCAAAATCTGAAAGGTCGTTGTAATCGAGTACGAGTGTTTCGTTGATGTAACTCTCTTCAGTTATCAGCTCCAGATCTGTGAGCTTTAATTGTTTGTCGGAAAAGAAAAAGTCCTTTGCCCGCAAATCGAGAAGTTTCAAACCGGTGGGGTGATTAAAGGATATGTGTTTGGGTTGTCCGACTATGCTGGTTGTGTCCAGCTTTAAATCTCCGAGTTCAATGTTGATAGAATCCAGAAAAAAGGGTTTATACCCTTCAGATCGTTCGCTTTGAATGTGATCTACACTGGAAAATGCTGAATTTCGCAATTCAAAAAAATCCATTTGAGCGGTAAATCCGGGTCGAAATAGGATGGGCATTGGAATGGATGGTTCCTCGTCTTCTATCCCGGGAAGATCAAATTTTTCCCCGGCCAATGGAGTAAATCGCTCCACTTCAACATGGGCACTGTCAACGACAAGCGTTTGAAATACAAAATGAGAATGCTCAAAGTCAAAATGATCGGGCGTCAAATACAGGGCTTTTACAGTAACGGACTCCCTGCTACCCTCGTACTGATTTTCAATAACAAATTTTGAATTCCCCGCTACAACGGCATCGAGGCTGAGGCTGTAACGAAACGGAAAAGCACCCCGGGAGACTTCGCGATCCCACTGAAAGGGTCTGATTCCGGGTTTTTCCAGTATTTGAAGAAAACTCCCGTCCAGTTCAATCTTATTGATCTCCAGATTTTGACTCAAAAGACTGGTCAGGGGTTTGTGGGTCGTTGCGTGCAACCTTTCGGCATAGAGCAGTGTATCCCCTGTTTCATACAGAATCAGTATGTCTTTTATGGTCAGTTTGTTGATGAAATTAAAATTCACATATCCCACACTGACCTCGTACCCCAGGTCACTGGCGATTGAGTTGGCCACACTGTTGGTGAGGTACTTTTGGACAAAGGGCAACCTCAACGACAAGGACAAAATGAGAATCAACCCGATGATGATCATCAGGATTTTCAGTGCAATCCTCCAAAGGGGACGCTTCTTTTTTTCCTTATGTGGTTTTTCTGTCAAACTACCGGTATGCTTTTTCTTTTTTTATAACGGCCGGGCCCTTTAATAAATTCGATCAGCGGGCCGATTATTCTGAATAACAAAGTCCACTCCAACCCTAAGCCTTGGAATATCGCTCAAAAACACGAATACAACGCACGGCTTCTGCCACATCGTGAACGCGCAGAATATGGGCACCGGAAAGCAAAGCGTTGAAGTGGAGTGCCGTTCCGACGCCCAGCACCTCGTCCGGCGTACCTCCTGTGGTTTTATGCAACATCGATTTTCTGGAAATACCGACCATCAGGGGGCGATTCAGTGTTTTGAATACCTCCAGATTTTTTAATAGACTATAGTTTTGGTCGATGGTTTTTGAAAAACCAAATCCAGGATCGATGACGATGTCCACCATGCCCTTTTCACTCAACAGGTGAATTTTTTCGGTAAAATAATCATACACCTCTAAAATCAGATTGTCGTAATGGGTGTGCTTTTGCATGTCCAGGGCTTTGGCGCGATTGTGCATCAGGATGTAAGGAGCCTTCACTTTAGCGACCAATTCAATGATAGCGGGATCGAACATGCCCCCGCTGATGTCATTGATAATATTGGCTCCTGCTTCCAATGCTCTCTCAGCAACGAAACTCCTGTAAGTGTCCACGGAAATAATGGCATCGGGAAATTCTTTCCTGACCCGGTGCAAGGCCTTTTCGAGCCTCCTCCACTCCAGTTCTACATCTATTTCTCCACTGCCCGGGCTGGTTGACATAGCGCCAAAGTCGAGTATATCGGCTCCTTCACCGAGCAATTTTTCAGCGTATCTGAGTACAGCATCGGAGTTATTGGGATCCAGGCTGTGGTAAAATGAATCTGGGCTCAAATTGACGATGGCCATTATTTTTGGTCGACTCAAGTCGATCAATTGACCCTGGCAATTCAGGTTTTGAAAGCCGGAATTCAAAATGCTCATTTTTTAAAATTGTCAGCGACCACCGCATTCCTGGGTCCATCGCTGTAGTCGTAAAAACCAACTCCCGTTTTCATGCCCAGGTTACCGGATTCGACCATATTTACCAACAACGGACAGGGGTAGTATTTGGGGTTGCCAAAACCTTCATACATGACTTTTAAGATGGACAGGCACACATCCAAACCGATGAAGTCCGCCAATTGCAGGGGCCCCATTGGATGGGCCATTCCCAATTTCATCACCGTATCAATTTCCTCCACTCCGGCAACACCTTCGTGCAAACTGATAATGGCTTCGTTGATCATAGGCATCAAGATTCTGTTGGCTACAAAACCGGGGTAATCGTTGACTTCAACAGGAGCCTTGCCCAGTTTTTGACTTAAATCAACCACTTTTTGGGTTACTTCATCAGAGGTGGCATACCCCCTGATTATTTCCACCAATTTCATCACGGGCACGGGATTCATAAAGTGCATGCCGATGACCTTCTCGGGTCGGTTGGTCACTGAAGCAATCTGCGTAATAGAAATAGAGGAAGTATTGGTGGCGAGAATGCATTCCGGCGGGCTGAGTTCGTCCATTTGAGAAAAAATCTTCAACTTCAACTCTTTGTTTTCAGTGGCTGCTTCAACTACCAGGTCGGCCTTGGCCACTCCGCTTTTCATGTCCGTAGTCGAAGCGATGTTGTTGAGTGTACTTTCTTTGTCCGCAGCCGTGATTCTTTCCTTTTTCACCATGCGATCCAAATTTTTTCCGATGGTGGCAATGGCTTTATCCAAAGTGGATTCATTGATGTCGATCAATTGGACCTTGAAACCCTTCATTGCAAATACGTGGGCGATGCCATTTCCCATTGTCCCGGCACCGATGACTGAAATATTCTGCATATTTTAAGTTTTTAAAATTTTTAAAAGTTTTGCCACAAATGTAATGTTTTATAGGGATTTCTTGTTTAAATAATCCATCTATATCCGTAAAATACCCGAGTATGAATGAGAATAGAATTTGTGTTTTCTACACCACCTTTTCTTCAGAAGAAGAGGCCTCCCAACTTTCGGAAAAAATGGTCAAGGGTGGGTTTGCTGCCTGCTCCAATATCCAGTCCATCAAGAGTTGCTATTTCTGGGAGGGTCAGTTTAACAAGGATGATGAAGTTTCCTGTATTCTAAAAACCACCGCGGAGCTCGCTGCATCCCTAATGGAACAGATCGAACGTCAGCACCCATACGACTTGCCCTGTGTTCTGCATTGGGAGGTAAATGTCAATCAAGCCTATAAAGAGTGGGTAGAATCCAATACAAAAAGTTAATTTTGTGAAAAATCGAATCTATGTCTGTAATCAAAAATGTAAAAAGAGTCACCACTCATACTCTTTATGAAATGAAAAAAGCCGGCGAGAAAATCGCCATGCTCACTGCTTACGATTACTCAATGGCTCGAATTGTAGATGCCGGTGGGATCGATGTAATTCTGGTGGGTGACTCTGCCTCCAATGTGATGGCCGGACATGAAACCACACTTCCCATTACACTGGATCAGATGATATACCATGCTTCCTCCGTAGTCAGGGGAGTAAAAAGGGCTTTTGTAGTGGTAGATCTTCCCTTTGGAACTTACCAGGGGAATTCTTCGCTGGCTTTGGCTTCTGCCATCAGAATCATGAAAGAATCGGGTGCTCACGGAGTGAAACTGGAAGGAGGAAGTGAAGTCATTGAATCGGTAAAAAGAATCCTGTCTGCCGGCGTACCGGTCATGGGACACCTCGGACTTATGCCCCAATCTATCTACAAATTTGGCACTTACACAGTCAGGGCCAAACAAGAAGAGGAGGCCGATAAACTGTTAAAAGACGCAGAGCTTCTTACAGAGGCGGGCTGTTTCAGTCTCGTTTTGGAAAAAATTCCCGCTTCCCTGGCCTCAAGAGTGAGTCGCCATATCGATATACCCACCATAGGTATAGGAGCAGGAGCCGATACGGATGGGCAGGTCCTGGTTACTCACGACATGATGGGAATTACTTCGGATTTTCACCCGAGGTTTTTGAGGAGGTATCTACAATTGTTTGAAGATATGCAAAAAGCGGTGGAGTCTTATGTCAGCGATGTGCGCGATTGCGATTTTCCCAATGAAAAAGAGAGTTACTGATTGGATCCTGACATTATGAGTAAAAAAGTGATTTGGAGAGGACTCCTCGGCCTTTTGGTTTTACTGCTGATCCTGGGTGCTTTTTTGGCACATAGGTATTACAACTATATTTTTTCCGACAACATCGCTTTGTCAGCAGAGAGTTGCGAGTTGTACATTTATCCCAACAGCAGCTTTGGCGATCTTCTGGACAGTTTGCATACAATGTCCTGTATTGAAAGCGAAGAATCCTTCCTTTGGACCGCTGAGCGAATGGAATTTACTTCTGCTAAGCTCAGGCCGGGTCGCTATGTCATTCAACAACCCATGAATAACCGGGAATTTATACAGCGCTTGAGATCCGGCAATCAAGACGCCATAAATTTGGTGGTCCCCGCAGCCCGGGATTTGACGGTAGTAGCTGCTCGTGCCGGAAATACGCTCATGCCGGACTCCGCCCTTTTCGCCGATTTCTTTTTAGGAATAGAACTCGAGGAAAAATTTGAACTGGATGCCAGACAATTGAAAAGCCGGATCATTCCCAATACCTATCAAATGTGGTGGAACTCCGATCCCGATGATTTGGTGGCCCGATTGCTGAGGGAATACGAATTGTTTTGGGATAAAAACCAGCGGAGGGAAAAGGCGGATAAAATCGGACTCAGTACGGAGGAAGTAATTATTTTAGCCAGTATCGTAGAAAGGGAAAGCAATTACGTTCCCGAGCTTCCCACCATTGCAGGTGTTTACCTCAATCGCTTACAATCCAACTGGCCACTGCAGGCCGATCCCACGGTGGTTTTTGCCCTGGGAAATCCGGAAATCAGAAGAGTGTTGACCCGAGATCTTGAAATTGATTCGCCATACAATACCTACAAATACCCCGGCTTGCCACCAGGTCCCATTTGCATACCCTCTATTCACTCCATTGATGCTGTCCTGAACCCCGCCTCACACGAGTATTTCTTTTTCTGTGCAAAACCCGACAACAGCGGAGCTCACGTTTTTTCAAAAACCCTCTCCGCTCATATGCAGAATGCCAGACGTTTTCAAAACTGGCTCAATCAGCAGCGCATTATGAGGTAACCCCATCCAATATACCGGTCGTCTATGAAGGAGCATGTAAAAAAATATATCGAAGAAAATGAGCTGTTCAAGCCCAACGACCGACTACTGGTGGCCGTTAGTGGCGGCGTGGATTCTGTTGTTCTCGCTCAGTTGATTCATTCCCTGGGGTACTCATTTGCCATCGCTCATGTAAATTACGGATTGAGGGGAAAAGACTCCGACGAAGATGCGTTGTTTGTAAAAAAACTGGGTAAAGAACTCGGCGTGGATGTATGGGTCCGTGAAGCAAAGCCAAACTTAAAGCAAGAAAAAGGAATACAGGAAAAAGCCAGAGCGATTAGATACCTGTGGTTTGAGGAGCTCTGCCGGGAAAAGGGATTTGATTGCGTATTGACTGCACACCACAAAGACGATTCAGTTGAAACGGTTTTGATGAATTTTTTCCGCGGCACCGGTACGGCGGGTATGCGTGGGATTCCAGCCAGAAGAGAACTGTTTCGAAGGCCATTGCTCTCCTGTAGTAAACTTGAAATTTTGAGATTTGCTGAAAAAAATCAGTACCATTGGAGGGAAGACCGCACCAATTTGGAAACCGACTACAATAGAAATTACGTGAGAAACACCCTCCTACCCGCTATTGCTGAAAGGTGGCCCCAGGTCCGCGATACCGTGGCTCAGCACAGTTTTCTGATGCAGGAGGTGGATCAGATAAGTCAACTTTGGCTCAAAAAAAAGCTCAAAGAAGTCGTTTTTCAGAAGGACTCCATTAAAAAAATCGAACGCGTAAAGATTGTGAACAGTCCCGCGCCACATACATTACTAAGAGCGGCATTAAAACCGCATTCTTTCAGTTTTCAAACCCTGGCCAAAATACTAAAAGGTGAAAACCCGGGAAGTGAATGGTATTCCAATGACGGTCAATTGCGGCTGGTGCTCGAACCCTCTGGAATGTTGTTGGCTCAGCACCAATCGGCAGCCCGCAGTTTTCAACCATTGCCGGTAGAGGAAAAAGCAGGTGAAATGGTGACTCCCTTTGGAACCTTCAGCCTTGATTTCAGCGAGCATTTTCCCCGTAAACTTGACATCCATTCCGCTGTTATCCCCATGAATAAACTCCGCTTTCCCCTGAGACTGCGAAAATGGAAAGCAGGCGATATATTTCAACCCGGTGGAATGAAAGGCAGACACAAAAAAGTCAAATCCTTTCTTACCGACTTGAAGCTGGGTAAAATCGAAAAAGAAAAAACCCTGGTTCTTTTGAATGGAGAAGAAATGGTCTGGGTCGTTGGGTATCGCATAGATGAGCGATATCTTCACGATGTGGATGACAAAGACACGGGGCCGTTTTGCATTTTTCAGTGGAAAAAGCATTGAGCACCCCACAACTGTGTGTAGCCTGACTCCAGTGGATACTCCAATGAGTATAGCTCGAAGCGGACATTTCTTTAGTTGATATTGAGCCTCCGTACCCTTTGTAAATAATTCCTTAGATTTGCTGTAGAAATTGACAAATCATCCCGGATCAGATTGTTTGCTGATCCCATTTTGAATCCAAAAAACATTTTTTATGAGTAATAGTTCTTGCTATATATTTATCGTTCTGGCTGCATTACTCCAGTTTATTTCCAGTCCGCTTTGGGCCCAGGAGAGGCACAATCATTCTTCACTTTCAATCTCTGAAGTAATGAAAGGTGAAAAATTTATTGGGTATTTGCCGGAGAATATCAGTTGGCATCCGAATAATCGTCACATCCTCTTCAGTTGGAATCCCGAGAAGGAAATCATTCGTTCTCCCTTTCGCATAGCCATAGACGAGGACTTTGAAATTTCCCGTTTGAGTCCGGAAAAACAAAGAGAAACACCTTCCTCGGGCGATTATAATTCAGACCGCACAAAAATGGTATATAGCAAGGAAGGAGATTTGTTTTTATATCGCGTTCAAACGGACAGTATTGAGAGGTTGAGCCGTACGCATTCCGGAAAACACCACCCTCGATTTACATCGAATGAAAAAGGAGTAATTTATCGCAGTGGAAACCATTTGTTTTATCGCAGCCTGGAAAAACCCTATGAGGAACAATTGGTGCGCTTTGAAAGTGGGAGTAAGTCTTCCGAACGAAACTTATCTACTGAGGAGGAATGGTTAAAAGAAGATCAGCTGGAATTGTTCGATGTCTTGCGTCACAGAAGAGACCAGAAGGAATTGAGAGAACAGCGATCTGAAGAGGGCAAGGAGTCCGGTATCTACACGATATATCTTGAGGGCAAAACGGTCTCTCATCAGTCTGTTTGTCCCAATATGCGGTTTGTCGGCTTTCGCCTTACGGACAATCCCGATATGAATTATACCGATGTGCCCAATTACGTTACAGAAAGCGGGCAGGTGGATATCATGCGTTCCAGACCCAAGGTGGGACATCCACAGCCTGGCTTTGAATTCTGGATTTATGACATGAAAAGGGATACTCATTATACGGTGCGGACTGAAGACCTTCCGGACATCAGGAAAAAACCGGAATTTCTCCTGGAGTACGATGCGGAGACCGGGCGCGAATACGAGGAGGATCGATCGGTGGTTGTGCTGGGTCCCCATTATTCAAATTCCGGAAAAGCATTTGTGGTCGTCAGGTCGATGGACAACAAAGACCGTTGGATTGCTAAATTGGATCTAGTCAGCGGGGAATTGAACGTCATTGATCACCAGAGGGACGAAGCGTGGATCGGCGGCCCCGGAATCGGTGGATGGAATTTCATGGAGGGAAATGTCGGTTGGCTAAAAGACGATCGACACTTTTATTTTCAATCGGAAATTTCCGGTTATTCTCACCTATACCTCTACGATACAGAAGAAAAAAACATCAGAGCGCTGACAGCCGGAGAGTGGGAAGTGATCGACCTGGAGCTCTCTCACGATGGTCGGACTTTTTATCTAACCGCCAATGCTGAAGGACCTCATGAACACCACTTTTACCATTTGGATATAGAAAGTAAAGAAATGGTTCGCATTACCCGTGAAAAGGGAGGTCATCAAATTTCAATGTCTCCCGATCAAAAGCACTTGGCCATCCGGTATTCCTACAGCAACCTCCCGTGGGAATTGTACTATATGCCCAATGTAAAAGGAGCGGAAATGAAGCGTTTAACTCACTCTACTACAGAGCGTTTTAATGCTTACAAATGGCGGACACCTGAGATTGTGAACTTTGAAGCCAGAGATGGTGAAGACGTACCGGCCCGGTTGTACCGGCCTGAAACAAGCAATGGAGCGGCTGTTATTTTTGTGCACGGAGCGGGTTACTTACAGAATGTTCACCATTGGTGGAGTTCTTATTTCAGGGAATACATGTTTCACAACATCCTAACAGACAACGGATATACGGTACTCGATATTGACTTTAGGGCAA
>SKYC01000172.1 GCA_007128085.1 Saprospiraceae bacterium
AGACTAAGTCCACGGCAAATTATTTAATAATTCATAAATGAGTCCGCTTCTATCATACATTTCTTCAACCTGACCTAAGAATTGAATTTATTTTTATCATGTACTTGGTTTATGTTTGGCAGATGTGATTATAGCCGTAAATTTCCGGGGCTTCGAGGGCCTCAGCCACCGGAATATCGTTGCCAGAGACTCTCGAAGGCAACGATAAGGGAAAGTCAAAATCAACGGCAAATTAAAGAAACCAAAAAAAGGTCATTCCCGAGATTAAGGGGAATAGGAAACGCATAAAAAAAGCGATCTACTTTTTTTCGGCCAACAGAGATTCATAATCAAATAAATCTTCCGGCAATTTCTTCGGTATTACCCGAATCGCATTAAACGTAAATCCACTATTGTTTGAGTACATCGCCAATTCAGGATCCAGGGTATCAATGGTTGTTTCCACAAACAGCGCTATTTGATCGTCACCTGAAATGATCTTGATATAATCCAACATCCACTCCTCCGGAACGGAAAATTGGAGATCTTTTGCATGGTATCTGGATTGAGTCAAAAACGAACTATACGGTCCCAATTCAAACTCTATTTCGATCAGGTAGCAATCGTACCCCAAAAATGTCGCGATACTGTCAGGATGCACCTCCATCCGTTCGATATTGTTTTTAGTGATTTCTATAGGTCTAAAAGGACCGTGACCGGAATCTGCAAAATACTTGTTGGTGTAGTTCTCAAAATCAAAGATCGAAACATAATCTATGTGATAATCCTCAAAAAAATAACGCGTATCCATCCGGATTTTTTGGTCACCAAAATAATACGTTTCCAATGCCAGTTTACCCATGGTGGTGGTTCGCTCGTAAATTATAATGCCTTCAAAATTTTGCGCGCTAATCCACGGGCTCCATACACAAAATAAAAAAATACCGATTATTATTCCTTTCATCATTATCATTTAATGTTTGAATTTTATTTGGTCGACCTTAAAATCCCGGTTGTGGGAAATTGGTTTCAAAAGCCCGCGCTGAGGCATAGGCTCCACCCGGCATACAGTTTGCTCTCGCCTCCTCAGGATCTCTTGCATTTAGCCCCCCATTACGCATACAATCATCATAAGTCAACCAATCAATAACTGCACGAGCGAGGAATCGACCAGCAGTGTATATGAAGCTGTTTTTTTTTGCTTTCAAAGTAAAGATAAGGTTTTTTTTAGAAAGGGCACTTAGGAAGGAGAGGTTTACTCAGGATGGTCGCTAAATCCAACTTATTGAAGGTTGAGAACAAATCCAATCCATCCGCATCACGGTTTATTCAACTATTGTCTCTTTTGCCTGAATCACTCCTGCCCTAAAGCAGTCGGGGGATATGCACATCTGCCCCGCTATGGCAGGGGGATTAAAGGATGACACGGATTTTCTTAATGGCCTTTGTTTGAAAAAATGGAAGTTCTGAAAAAGAGGATCCACTTTTATTATTTTTTCCATGTGTTCAGTCTATGTTTTTAATTATAGCCGTAAATTTCCGGGGCTTCGAGGGCCTCAGTCACCGGAGATCGTTACCAGGCTCAACTATACGCCCGCTGCCTGAGGCTCTCGAAGGCAGCAATAAGAGATAGACCAAGTCCACGACAAATTATTAAAAACCTCATGCACTAAGTCCGCTCCGAACTCCCCCATCCAGACCGTTGATTTAGATTATTTATTTGTTAAGAATTCGAGTTATACATCCCTCTTTTACCTTTGACTTCGAATTACTTTATACTTTTGGGGATGGAAAAGCTCGATCAACTCGACACCAAGCTGTTTTTATTTTTCAATAATCTGGGAGCAGAGCCCTGGGATCCATTTTGGCTGTGGATTACCGAGAAATACAGTTCGATGCCCGTCTACATCCTTATGGCAATCCTACTCCTATACAAATTCCGGTGGAAAAAAACGCTATTGATTTTGCTTTTAGCAGCCATCTTAATTACCCTGTCCGATCAAACTTCTAACTTATCTAAAGACTTTTTTCAAAAACTGCGCCCTTGCCAGGAGGATTTTATTGAAAAGGGGCGGTTTATCGCCAAGAGGTGCGGTGAATTTGGGTTCTTCTCCGCTCACGCCTCTACTTCTGTCGGCATAGCCCTGTTTTTAAGTCTGATTTTCAAGCCGGTATTTAAGTACATCATACCTTTTCTGCTGTTTTGGGCTTTTCTTTTGAGCTACAGTAGAATTTACATCGGCGTTCACGACCCCTCAGATATAATCGTCGGTTGGTTAATGGGTGCCCTTTTTGCCTGGATGGGTTTCAAAACCTATCAATACCTCACTGAAAGGCATCCGGGGTTTTTTCAAAAAAAGGAAGGCATCCGCAATCGAGAATCTCTTTAACAAACACAGAGGACTTCTCAACTGTTTTTTCCCGAGCAGTGAAAGTTCTTCTGAATACTTATAAAATAAAAAAATACTAACTTTACCAAACCATTAAAAGAAATCCCGTCCACCCATCAACCGGAATAAAAAAATGATATGAATACCATCAAAAGCTTGTTGCCTCTCGCGGTTCGTTTTTTATCTTATGCACTTGTTTTTTTCATTATCAGCTTTATCAACGGTCTCGATTTTTCACTGGCTTCCTTTAAGGAGGACTCCTATACCGAAATCAGCCAGGAGACGCTTCTCTTTGTCACCATTGTTCTTCTGGCCATCCTCGCCATAAAATACCGCTTTATGCGGGAGTTCAACGCCGTACTCGCACTGTTTTTTCTCGTCCATTTAATTCGGGAACTGGACGGCCTTTTCGACATACTCGTCTACCACGGATTTTGGAAAGTACCCGTTTGGATAATCGTGGCCTTTGCTTTTTTCTATATATTCAAAAACCGAAAAAAATACCTCAACCAACTGCTGTACATCCAGGACAAATACCCCTTTGGGATCCTGCTTACAGGGCTACTGGTCCTGCACGTATTTTCCAGGCTTTACGGAAGGTCAACAAACTGGCAAAATCTGCTCCAGGATGAGTACGTGCGCGTTGTCAAAGACGCCTCGGAAGAAAGCATTGAATTGCTGGCCTACAGCATCGTCTTTATCGCAGTGGTTGAATGGGTCATCCACATGAGAAAACAAGCGAAAAAAGATGCGGATCTCATCTCTTCATGATCATTGAGCTACCAATTTCTCCCGGGAATTAAATATTACAACTTTTTAGCAACTATTTTGTACAAAAACTCGTTTTTCGGCATTATACTTGCACCCAATTAAAATTCAAACGGCGTTTCAGTGCGAAAACCGGAGAAGTTCTACTCTTCCGTTTTCAATCTGCGGCCATGGGCACACAAAATTTAACTTATGAGAAAACCGACATCACTCCCGATCAGCACAAGTCCTTCGGTATACGTTTTGCACGAAAACAACGACTGGATGGTACCACTGCGTGAAGCTTTTGACAGGATCCGACTGCCCTACACGGAATGGTTTATTGACGGGGGGCATTTGGAATTGGAGGGCTTGCCTCCTCACGGTGTATTTTACAACCGCATGAGTGCCTCCTCGCACAGCCGCGACCACCGTTTCGCTGTAGAGATGAGCGAGCCACTGATCGCCTGGCTGGAATCGCACAACCGACGTGTGATCAACGGCAGGCGGGCGTTGCAACTGGAGGTGAGGAAATTCGAACAATACCTTTCGCTGAAGCAGTTTGGCATTCCCGTACCCAAAACAACGGCAGCCTGCGGCCGCGCATCTATTCTGGAGGCCGCGGCCTCATTTGACAGAAAAGAATGGATATTCAAACCCAACCGGGGAGGAAAAGGACTGGATGTGCAGCTGTTGCGCTCTATGGATGAGGTGACCCAAAAAATAGACCAACTGGCCTCTTTGTCGCTCGATGGAATCACGCTCATACAGGAATACATCCAACCGGCCGGGGAGATCATTACCCGTCTGGAATTCATCGGAGGAAAATTTTTGTACGCCGTAGAAGTGGACGCCAGCAAGGGGTTTGAACTGTGCCCTGCCGACAGTTGTGCCACGGGAGACGCTTTTTGTCCCGTGGGCGATGAAGCGACAAATTCTCAATCCAAATTTAAGGTCCTCAGAGATTTCAGAGACGATGAGCTGATACGGAAACTGGAGGCCTTTTTTCAAGTCAATAAAATAGAGGTAGCCGCAGCGGAATTTCTGGAAAACCACCGGGGAGAGCGCTTTGTCTACGACATCAATACCAACACCAATTACAACAGACAGGCAGAGAGGGACGCGGAAGACCAAAAACAGGGAATGGCAGCCATAGCCGAACTCCTTCAAAGGGAGTTTGAAAAGCAGTTTGTTAGCGTCTAAAATGCGCAATGGGCTTTCTCGCCCGAATGTTTTGTGAATTTCACTCCTTGTACCAGCTGGCGTAGCGCGGGTAATTGTCCGCCGTTCTGCGAATGAAAAACTCCAGTTGTTCCTCCGTAAGGGGTTTGATTTTTTTTGCCGGCACCCCCATGTAGAGATAGCCGCTTTCCAGTACCATTCCTCCGGGCACCAATGCTCCTGCAGCAACTACTGTATGAGAAGGAACCACCGCACCATCCAGAATTATAGCTCCTATGCCAATCAGCACATCGCTCTCCAGGGTACAACCGTGTACGATGGCATTGTGCCCGATACTGACGCGATCTCCAATGGTGGTGCTGAATTTCTCATAAGTACAATGGACCGTCGCATTGTCCTGAATATTTACTTTTTCACCGATCTCTACCCGATTGACATCCCCCCTAACAACGGCATTGTACCAGAGGCTGGAATAAGGGCCAATGCTGACCTGCCCCGTTACCACCGCCGTTTCTGCTAAAAAAACCGTCGGTGAGATCCGGGGTTGATGATCGCCTATCTTTCTGATTATGGCCATAGATTTAATCTTTCGGTCGGTAGGGTGCCAGGTGGTACCCTTCCTTTTTCAGAAGTTTGATTACCCCGTATTCTCCGGCCAGGTGACCCGCTCCAACAGCAAAAAACACGGAGCCCTTTTGCATTTTGTAAATCATCGGCTGTATCCAGTCGATGTTCCTGTTTTTCAAAACCAGGTCCGTATACTCTCCAAATCCGGCATCATCATCCTCGACCATTCCCGCCAGGTATTCTATGTCCTGTCTGAGGTAGACGGCCGTAATTTCCTCCAGACTGCCGCCGCCTTCAGCCGCCAGTGGATTTTTAATCGACTCGACCAGAATATCGGCCTGAAAGCGGTAGGGAATGGAATCAAAAATACTCATTTGATACTCTACGGATTCCAATCCTGAAACGGGTTTTCCGGATGCTTCGGCCATGTTGTTCAGTTCCACCTCATAGGATTTCATCGAACCTCCCCCTTCAAATATCCCGGCCCCCTGACCGACCATTTCCGAATCGGTCATCATGGTCAAAAACAAGGGCTTGATGCGGTCCAGCATAAAAAAAGGTATTCCCATTTCGTTGAAGTGGCTTTCGACCAATGCGTAATCTTCTTCACTGAGTAAATCACTGAGGGTAGTACCATCAGCCATAAAAGCTTTTTGCATGATTCCCATCATGGCCGACATATCGCTCATTTCCCCCATATCGATCTCAAAAACAACCTCTTCACTTTGGTCAAAAGCCGACAACAACCCCTCCGGCCAAAAGAAAGATTCACTGTCGATGAGATGAATGGTACCGAACAGATAAGACGGTTTTTCCAGGTGATCCGCAGTAATTTCCCAGAGGAGGTAATTTTCGAGAGGAGCATCCTCTGCGAGGGCAGTCCCCGATTTCGGACTGCAGGCGGTGGTCAGCAACAAAAGGGAGACCAGTGTAAATCCGAGCACCGAAGTAAAAAGCGATTGAATAGGTAATTTGATTAAAGTCATTCTTGGTGATTGTTGTAAATGTATAAGTGGGCACAAAAGGATACGGTCTATGGCTGTGTTTTTCGGACAAAACCCCGCTGCCGATTGATTTCGTATAAAATAATCCCTACTGAAACGGACACATTGAGAGATTCAGTATTCCCCAGTTGTGGAATGGAAACGGTCTGATCGCAAAGTCTTCTCAAATGCGGTCGTATTCCCTTTTCCTCCGATCCCATGACCAATCCCAGGGGACCTTCAAAACGGGATTCGTGAACCGCTTTGCCCTCCATAGCAGTCGCCGCGATCTGTACCCCGTGTAGTTTCAGTGTTTTAATGGCTGTAAAAAGACTGGAAACCCTGCAGACGGGAATATTCAAAACAGCCCCGGCAGAAGTTTTGATAACGACATCGTTGATCTGGGCTTTGGCTTCGGCGGGTACGATCAGCGCCCCCACTCCAAACACTTCCGCCGTTCTGGCTATGGCGCCAAAATTCCGAACGTCCTTGACCTGATCCAAAATGAGAAAAACCGGATCGCCTTTTTCGAAGATCAATTGATCAACGGTTTCGTCAAAGGGCGCGTATGAAATAGGGGAAATAAAACCCGCCACGCCCTGATGATTGGTCAGCGTCAGTTTATCGATGGCCGGCAGCGGCACTCTCTGAAGTGGAATGTCTTTTTCCTTGCATTTCTTACGCAGCGTCACTTCCAACTCTCCGCTCATTTCCCTGTCTATGAGGATTTTTTCAAAATTCACTCCAGACTCCAGGGCGTCGAGTATGGGCTTTCGCCCCACCACTATATTTTTTTCCTTTTTTAACATACCGGGTTTTTATGAACAATGGCAAATTTATTAAAATTTTACGAGCCCACTGTACAAGTGGCACCTCATAAACTTTCACCCAATGAATCTAACAGCTTATCACAACCCATTTCTCATGAAAAATCTGAGTTTATCATAAGTTACAATCAGTCCCACCCCAATGGAACAGTTCTGACCTAACTTATGTTAAAACCAACGTTAAGATTCCCCTAAATCAGCTGTTTAGCAGGGAATTTAGTTCAAATTTTCTTAATTTTATCCTGAACTTAACCCGGGATTCATTTTTTTTATCCTTAACTGCCACTGCGGGCATTGGAAGAAGAGCACTCCTCCTTTCGCTGCCACATCAAAGATTGCTTGTATGATTCGATACGCCCTTACCGTTTTTTTATTGACTTTTATTATGAATCCTTTCGCCGGAGCTCAGTCCGATGCGACGGAGTTGCCAAAAGCAGTGGAAACCTATCTGCAGGATCGGAAAGAGGACTGGGGACTGACGGTCGAAGACCTGGATGAATTTGCCGTAAAAGACGACTACATCAGTTCTTCTTCCGGAGCGAGACACATTTATCTCGTACAGCAATACAGGGGTATTGAGGTTTACAATGCGCTCATCACCCTTACCCTGAAACCGGATGGGGAAGTACTGGCTGCTTTCAGTCGCTTTATACCGGAAGTAGAAACCAAAATCAAGGGTGAGCGCGCCACCCTGCCACCCGTCCGGGCCATTGTCCACTCATTTCGGGATTTGAAGCAAGAGGTTTCCGAGGCGGACTTTTCCCATCACCGCAGCAGAGAGGGAACAGAGATTTACCGGGCGGAGCATCTCTCCAGAACAGAAATACCGGTCAAGCTGGTTTATCAGCCCACTCCGGAGGGAAAGTTAGAATTGGCATACGATCTTTCTTTCGATCCCACGGGCGATATGGACTACTGGAGTTACCGAGTCAGTGCCATTGACGGCGAGGTCCTCGACCGGGTTAACTGGACGGTGTATTGCAATACCGACAAAATACCACAACACCAACACAGCGAAAGTTGCTTTCATTCTCCGGAATCTTCTACTGAATTTCAATTTGGGCAAAAACTGAAAGAAGACCGTCGCCATTCTCATACTCGGGAATCGGGAAGCAGGGGTGGGCTGGAAGAGAGCAGTTACCGGGTAGTGCCTTTCCCCTACGAAAGTCCCATCCACGGAGACTTTGAAATGGTGCACAGTCCCGCCGATCCGGAGTACTCTCCCCTTGGTTGGCACAGCATTTCCGAGGCGGAAGGACCCGATTTCACCCATACGCGGGGAAACAATGTCCACGCCTTTTTAGATCGACTGGCCAATGGATCTCCGGACATTACCGTAGATGGTGGTTCTGATTTGATTTTTGACTTTCCCTTCGACCAGGAATTGGAACCACAGGAGTACGCCCAGTCCGCCGTCACCAACCTTTTTTACTGGAACAACATACTGCACGACTTCAGTTACGCCTACGGTTTTGATGAAGCCAGCGGTAATTTTCAGGAAGTAAACCTAAGCGGTGAGGGTCTGGGAGAAGATCCCATCCGGGCACGCGCACAATTCGGTGCCGATGCAGGTAACAATTTTACAAACAACGCAACATTCAGCTCACCTCCCGACGGGTCAGCAGGAAGGATGTCCATGTACGTCTGGACCGATCCCACGATAAGTCATCACGTACTGAATGTAGATGCACCCTCAGAAATTGCGGGTCAATACCCTTCGGCGGGTGCGCAATTCGGAAATCCCATTACTGAAGTGGCGATTACGGGTTATGGTGTATTGGTGGACGACGGAGTCGGTGTGCCCACCGACGGTTGTGAAGAAATCCTCAATCAGAGTGAAATCGAAGGCAATATTGCCATCATTGACCGTGGCAATTGTGAGTTTGGACAAAAGGTATTGAACGCAGAGCTGAACGGTGCGATTGCCGTCATAATTTGCAACAACCGATCCACCGGAAATTTAAACAGTATGGCTCCCGGGTCGGTCGGACATCAGGTGAGCATACCCTCTGTGTTTATTTCCCAAAACAACTGCGACCTCATTCGCCAGTACGCCGGTGAGGAACTCGTCATCAGGCTGCAAAGAGAAGTGAGTGATGGCGCCAACCACTACGATTCCTCCCTGGACAACGGCATTATTGCACACGAATACGCACACGGGATTTCCATCCGATTGACAGGAGGTCCCGGTTCTTCAAATTGTTTGGTAAATTCAAGCAGTGGCGACCGATTGGACGGTCAGCAAATGGGTGAGGGCTGGAGCGACTTTTTCTCCCTCATTACCGGTATTCGGCCGGGAGACGACAAAAACACCAATCGCGGCATAGGGAATTACGTACTCAGGTTGGGTACAGCCGCCAGGGGAATCAGAAGCTATCCCTACAATTACAATATGGCGGCAAATCCCGTCACCTATTACGACACTTACGACGCCTCTGTTCCTCACGGTGTTGGACATGTATGGGGCTCTGTATTGTGGGATTTACTCTGGGAAATGGTAGAAGTACACGGTTTTGACGAAGATTGGTACCGGGGAGAAGGTGGCAACAACAAGGCCGTACAATTGGTCATGGACGGCATGAAAATTCAACCCTGCAATCCGGGTTTTATGGACGGTCGGGATGCCATACTGCTCGCGGATCAGTTGTTGTACGACGGTGCCAACCAGTGCTTGATTTGGAGTGTTTTCGCAAGAAGGGGAATGGGAGTCAACGCCCTTCAGGGGTCTCCCTTTCAGGTCAGGGATGCCCGGGAGTGTTACGAAATTCCGGTGGATTGTAAATCGGAAATTCTCCTGAGCAAGGAAGTACCCGGCAATATCCATGCCGGCGACCCCATAGAGGTAACGCTCACCATCAGTAACTACAAAGACCATACAGTCAGCGAACTGGAGATACAGGACGACATCCCCTTTGGAGCTAAAGTCGACAAATTGTCTATACCCCCTGCTTCAAAAACCGAGGGCGGTCAATTAACAATAACCTTAGATCAGTTAGAGCCCGGGGAATCCCGTTCTTTCACCTATACCCTGCTGACGGATGAGGCATTGCACTCTACGCCCATCGAAAAGATCAAACACGAGGAGGGAGAAACGCACCGCTGGGAAACAGAATCAGAAATAGGTACCCATGCCTTCGAACTGATTGAGACAGATGCCTTTGACAGCGACAGAGCGTGGTTTGTCCCGAACACAAGCAACACCAATATTCAGCGGCTCAACAATATGGAAGCCATTGCTGTACAGGGGTCTCAACCCGTAATGCGAATAGCCCACCGTTACCATACCGAATCCGGGACGGACGGCGGCCTCATGACTGCATCCACCGGTGGACATGGGCAGTTTGAAGATCTCGGCTACGCCATGTTCAGAAACGAATACCCCAACAGGATTGCCGGAGGCACCTTTTCTCAAGCCGGACTCAAAGCCTTTTCCGGTGAGAGCCCCGATTGGAAGCAAACCTATATCGATTTATCTGATTACAACAACAGCGATTTGCTTTTGTCCTTTCTCTTCGGCTCAGACAACAATGTAGGCATAGAGGGATGGTATATCGGCCAGATTGAGGTATTCGACGCTTTTAGTTACCACAGTAAAGCCAGCGTTTACGCCGCGGGAGAACTAAAAGCAGAGGCTTATGCCCCGGGTCGCGGCACCATAGTCGAACCCCAGACCCCGGTCAGTACCGTACCGGAGCCCTCGAGCGCAAAACAGCTCAGTCTCTACCCCAATCCCGCCGGAAACTCCATCCATCTGAACCTGCAGGATTTTGATCCGGGCGAGGCGGAGGTCGTAGTATCAGATGTAAGTGGAAGAATCGTTTGGACGGGCAACATTCCCATCACATCGGCACAGCAGCATGAGAAACTGGACATCAGTGAACTTACCAGCGGGCTGTATATACTCAGTCTGACAGCAGAAAGTCAGCGATTTACTGCCAGGTTTGTAAAACACTGATGGTTTTCCCGCTGAAAAAACAGCTGTGAATAAAGGGCGAAAATCGCTTCTTTATTTAAAATTTTAAGTCTGCTGATCAAATTGTATTACTTTTGCTGTCTGTAAAGTGGTAATTTAAAAGTTGTCCACCCCTTATGGAGCCAGAAAACAACAAGGATCAGAAGCCCGGTAACGACTCCCTATTTTTGCGACTGGGGCACTCTTTCAGAGAGCTCTGGGGTTATGTAAAGGATCTCCTTCATTTGGAAACCGATACCAAGGCCGATGCAGATGAGACCATAGGTCAAATCGAAAAAAGTGTCGTCTTCAAGG
>SKYC01000314.1 GCA_007128085.1 Saprospiraceae bacterium
ACGGCTTCCTTTCTCTCGTCTTCCGTCCAGCAATACTGGAACTCTCTGCCTCTTTTAATCAGGTAAAGTGGTGGCGCAGCGATATACACATACCCCTGTTCGACCAGTGGGCGCATAAATCTGAAGAAAAACGTCAGAATGAGGGTGACGATATGGCTTCCATCCACATCGGCATCACACATAATGATGATTTTGTGGTACCTGAGCTTTTTTGTGTTCAACACCCGTTCGCCTTCGTCGTTTTCCTCGATGGAGACTCCCAAGGCGGTGAAAATATTTTTTATCTCTTCGTTTTCATAAATTTTGTGCTCGAGGGCTTTCTCTACATTCAGTATTTTTCCACGGAGCGGCATAATGGCCTGAAAGCTTCTGTCTCTACCCTGCTTGGCCGTACCCCCGGCAGAATCTCCCTCGACCAGGTAAATTTCACACTCGGCGGGATCTTTGGATGCGCAATCGGCCAGTTTTCCCGGCAAACCACTGCCCGTAAGTACGTTTTTGCGCTGCACCATTTCCCTGGCCTTTCTGGCAGCCTGTCGGGCTGTGGCAGCGAGCACTACTTTTTCAACGATCTTTTTGGCATCCCTTGGATTTTCCTCCAGGTAGTGGCCGAGTATGTCACCGACGCAACGGCTTACAATACCAGTCACCTCGGAATTCCCCAACTCCCCTTTGGTTTGCCCCTTAAATTGCGGATCCGGCACTTTTACAGAAACTACAGCCGTCAGTCCTTCTCTAAAATCTTCACTGCTGGGTTTGATTTTCTTAAACAGATTGTTATCGTCTCCATACTTTTTCAACAACCTGCTCACTGCCATTTTAAAACCATTGACGTGGGTACCTCCTTCCTTGGTGGTAATGTTGTTGACAAAAGAATAAATATTTTCAGAATAACTGGTGTTGTACTGCAGAGCCACTTCCACCTCTACATGGTCTTCCTTCCCATTGACCGCAATGGGCTTATCAATCAAAGGAGTTCGCGATTCATCAAGATATCGCACAAATTCCCTGAGTCCCCCTTCTGAGACAAATGATTCGGTTTTCGGCCCCTCATCGGTCACAGATCGCTCATCCGTAATGGTAAGCTTTAGACCCTTGTTTAGAAAAGACAATTCCCTGAGGCGATTGGAAAGTGCCTCGTATTTAAATTCTATGTTTGGAAAAATGGTCGTATCGGGGTGAAAAGTGATCAGGGTCCCGGTCTTGTCGGATTCCCCAATTGCTGTCACCGGACCTTTGGGAATGCCCTCGCTGTATTCCTGCATATATAATTTACCCCCGCGGTGCACTTCGGCGCGCAGGTAATCGGACAGGGCGTTGACACAAGATACCCCAACACCGTGCAATCCACCGGAAACTTTATACGTGTCTTTGTCGAATTTTCCACCTGCGTGCAAAACGGTCATTACAACTTCCAGAGCCGATTTTTTCAATTTTTCGTGTTCCCCGACGGGAATTCCCCGACCGTCATCAATGACCGTGATACTGTTGTCCTTGTGAATGATCAGGTCGATCTGAGAGCAATGTCCTGCGAGGTGCTCATCTATGGAGTTGTCGACAACTTCCCAGACCAGGTGATGTAGACCTTTGGCATCTGTACTGCCAATATACATTCCGGGTCTCATTCTCACTGCTTCCAGACCTTCGAGGGCCTGAATATTACTCGCTTCGTATGAGGGGGTATTTTCTTTGCTCATTGTATTATTTGCTGATTTTAAAGATGTGCAAAGATACTAAATTTCAACGGGATTTTCAGGTCTTTTACCAATTAATTCCACCCGATAAAACCAAGGGTGGTTTATATTTTTTATTCGCTGATTATGAGCTACTTATAAGGCTATTTTAATTTTTTCCACTTGCCCTGAATCTTCATCAATTTTTCAAGTACATCCCGCACACATCCGTACCCTCCTTTTACCGGAGAAACGTATTTGCTAATCTCTATAATTTCAGGGGCTGCATCGGCGGGACAGACGGGAAATCCCACTCGTTTCATCACTTCGTAATCCGGCAGATCGTCCCCTATATAGAGCACCTTCTCCGCATCCAGATCGTGAAATTCCATCCATTCTTCAAAAACTTCTAACTTTTTACTGACACCGGCAAAGTAATGGGGCAGTCCGAGATTGCGCAACCTCAATTCCACTCCTTTGGAACTGCCTCCCGTAATCACACAAAGTCTGAAGTCGGCCATGATCGCCCGCTTGATGGCATAACCGTCGCGGACACTCATACTCCGGAGCAGTTCGCCACTTTCTGTCACCAATAATTGCGAGTTGGTCAGCACCCCATCGCAATCCATTACCACGGTTTCTATATTCTTAAAATAGGAAAGGGGATTATTCATGGATATCGTATTTATTGAACCGCCAAATTAAGATTTATTTTTCGATCCGGGGAATTTTTGCTGCACAAGCTAACTTAAGTTAGTGCCATAACTTAAACATAAGATTAAAATTAAAAATCCTCCAGTATCTCTATTCTGCCGTGAATGAATCTCTCTCATCCAGACCGTTTCAAAAAATACTCAAAACGGCGCGTTGACTCCCCTTCAGGGGGTGGGGGCGAACGTGGGCAGAAGAACTGATGTCTTTGTAGGCAAATACTTAAGTAACTTGTCAATCCTTGACTTTTACGCAATAATCGCCAGTTTTTGCTCCTCATAGGTTTAGCGGTGTAATTATGGGGATTTAGTTTCCGGGGTTTCGAAAGCCTCAGCCACCGGAAAAACTTCAGCCACCGGGGATTCGTTGTCTGAGGCTCTCGAAGGCAGCGATAAAACGAACACCTAAAACGGTATGAAGGAGACAAAGTCCGCGACAAATTATTTATGAGTCCACTCCGAACAGCATAAAATCCCCCGTTTAAGTTCCGG
>SKYC01000347.1 GCA_007128085.1 Saprospiraceae bacterium
GACTACCCGGGTGGCTCCGGTTCAAAAAGCGGACGATTCCGGTGCAGGTATACAAGCAGAGGTCGTCAATACGGCATACGAATACGTGGGAAGCAGGTACCGATATGGAAGTACGGGCCCCCGGAGTTTCGATTGCTCTGGCTTGGTGTATTTTATCTATAATAAGCACGATGTTTCACTGGGTAGAACCACTTCTCAGCAGGCGCAGTCGGGAAGGAGGATCTCAGTGAATCGTGCCGCACCCGGCGACCTGGTCTTTTTTGGTAAGGGGAGGAAGATGCAGCACGTTGGAGTGGTGGTTTCCCATCAAAACGGAAAACTCAAAATGATACACAGCAGCACCAGCAGGGGGGTGGTAGTGGAGGAGGTTTATTCCTCACCGTATTGGTCCCAAAGATTGAAGTTTGCAGTCAGGGTCTTAAGTTAATAAATTTTTATCCCTCGCCTCTAAGAGGTCTCTCAATCCAAAAAGAATAAAATAAAGTTGTAAATTCGCAGTCCCAAAAATTACTGTTCTCTGTAGTTTTTAGTGAATCGGGCGCACCTTATCCTTTTTTAATAATCCGGGTATAAGTCGAAAATGGCTTGATAATTGCGTGGATTCAAGGGGGACAAGCTGCAAATGCTTTTGAGGAAGTTGTTTTAGCTTTAAATTTACCCTGATTTGCTAAAAGCCGTCTGGGCATACAGTGATTGAATGGATGAAAAAGCGGCAATGCCTGCAATATTGATTGATGGACACAGACAGGAAAAAACTTTAAAATTATCGACGATACCCAATTGGTTAGTAAAAAAGTTTAAATACATGAAAAATATAATACTCTTTGGACCTCCGGGGTCTGGCAAAGGGACACAGGCAAAAAAGCTATTAGAGCGATACAATTTGCTCCATATTTCAACGGGGGATATGTTCCGGTTCGAATTGAAGAACAATACCGAACTTGGAGAAAAAGCCCGTCGCTATATGGATAGGGGAGAGTTGGTGCCCGATGAGGTGACCATTGCTATGTTAAAAGCACGTGTGGATAAAGCGGTGGACTCGGAGGGAATTATTTTCGATGGATTCCCAAGAACAGTCAATCAGGCCAAAGCGCTGGACGACATGCTCGATTCAAAAGATGCACCCATCAGAGCACTGTTGCTTTTAGATGTTTCAGACGAAGAAAGAGTGGAGAGGATTCTACTGAGAGGTGAAACTTCCGGCAGGGAAGACGACCTGGATGAGGGAATTATTAGAAACCGGATTGAGGTTTTTAATAATGAAACCGCTCCGGTATTTTCTTATTATCGCAAAAAAAACCTTGCGCACAAGGTGGATGGAATGGGAACGGTCGATGAAATATTCCGCCGTTTGTGTGACGTTTTAGAGAACCTGTGATCACTTATCGACCCTAAATTATGTCTTCAGACAACTTCATAGACCACCTCAGAATTAATTGCAAATCGGGTTCCGGTGGACCGGGTTCTGTCCATTTTCGCCGCGAAAAGTACGAACCCAAAGGAGGGCCGGACGGAGGAGATGGAGGCCGTGGCGGGCACATTATCCTCAGGGGCAATGAGCAATTGTGGACCCTTCTACACCTGCGTTACAGGCGCCACATCAAAGCCGAAGATGGACACCGGGGTGGTGGAAGCAGAAGCACAGGAGCCGATGGGCAGGATGTCATCATTGAAGTTCCATTGGGAACCATCGCCAAAGATGCTGAGACGGAAGAAGTCATGCTGGAAATCACTTCTCATGGACAACAGGAAATCCTGCTAAAGGGGGGGAAAGGCGGTCTCGGCAATGCGCATTTTAAATCTGCGGTAAATCAGACTCCCAGGTATGCGCAGGAGGGATTGCCGGGAAAAGAGGTCCGGGTATTGATGGAGCTCAAACTCCTGGCCGATGTCGGACTGGTGGGTTTTCCCAATGCCGGTAAGTCTACGCTGCTCTCGGTGCTTTCTGCAGCCAAGCCAAAAATTGCAGATTATCCGTTTACGACACTCAAGCCGAATCTGGGCATGGTCTATTACAGAGATGCCAGATCATTTGTAATGGCAGATATACCCGGAATTATCGAAGGAGCCCATAAAGGGAAAGGGTTGGGGTTGCGGTTTTTGAGGCATATTGAGCGGAACTCTCTATTGCTATTTTTGGTTCCCGCTGATGCAGAGGGCGTATTCAGTGAATATAAAACCCTCTTGCGAGAATTGAACAAACACAATCCGGAACTTTTGGATAAACCCAGACTATTGGTGATCAGTAAGTCTGACCTTTTGGATGAAGAATTAAAAAAATGGATTTCAGATGAAATTCCGGCCGACCTTCCGCATCATTTTATTTCGTCTTTGACCAATCATGGACTGGAGGAACTCAAGGATAAAATCTGGAAACTTTTGGAACAATAGGCCGAAAAAAGGTAAATTGTATTTAAACAATTAGGTACCTCAATTCAGTTCTTGTTTTTCAATGGTTGCAAAACTTTGGTTTATAAGTTTTTATGCGAGTTGGAATAATCGAACTCAGGTTATTAAATAAAACGGGTGAAATTCATCCGGACTTTTTCAACAGATGATAGTACACGAGACTTCAAAAAGGGTGAGGTACGGCGAAACCGATCGCATGGGTTTGTTGTATTACGGTAATTATTCTCTTTATTATGAAATTGGAAGGGTGGAAATGCTCCGATACCTGGGGTTGAGTTATAAGGATGTAGAGGACAAAAGCAAAGTGTTGATGCCTGTGGTTTCTGTTAATATGAGGTTTGTCAGGCCCGCATATTACGATGAAGAGGTGCGAATTAGGACAATTCTGGAGAAATGGCCCGAGAGCAGTATTACATTCCACACAGAAATATTGAGGATAAATGGAGAACTAATCAACA
>SKYC01000350.1 GCA_007128085.1 Saprospiraceae bacterium
CCGCTGATTTTTTCTTCAATCCAGTACTTACCCATCGCAAGGGTACAGTTGTAACTGCCTTTTAAAACTATATCAACCACTGCATCAAAAGCCCGGTGGGACAACCGCTCGGTGGGGCTTATAAAATTACCGGCTGCATTGTTGACCAGTGTATCGACCTTTCCAAAGTGAAAAATGGCTTTTTCAATGGTGTTTTCCACCTCCTCGTAATTGCGAATATCGCAGCGAAGAGCCAATGCTTTATCGGGAAAAGAGTTGTTTAACTCATTGGCCGTGGCACGGAGAACTTCTAAGTTCCTGCTGGCGGTCACTACCGATGCTCCCAGTTGGAGAAACATTTCGGCCATGGATTTCCCCAGGCCGGTACCTCCACCGGTTATCAGTATGACCCGGTTTTTCAGACTTTCCGCCTTAAGCATGGATTTCATTTTTGACATGGCTGTTCATTTTAAGGTTAACCCGGGCTAAAAAGTCTATACACCTAACATACAAAGAAATACACACGAATTTTACTTCGAGTTTTTCCTTCCTTAACCATCGGCACTATAAAAATTTAAACAGATACATAAGCACCTGTTCTCAGCATGACCAATGTACAGGCTCTGACAGTTTCAATACCGAGCTCCCTCAATGCACTCTCCAAATGTGGATTCTCAGCTCCGGGGTTAAATATAACTCTTTTGGGTTGAAGTTCTCTGATTTTTGGAAGCAATTGCTTTTGATTGTCGGGATGGAGGTAAATGGTGAGTGTATGTACACTTCCAGGGGAAGGCCATTGAGTTTGAATGCGCACCCCCTCAATCGATCCTTCCTTAATTCCTACCGGAATTACATTATGGCCGTGAGACTTCAAAAGTTGAACTGCCATAAAAGAGTAGCGCTCTTTCTTCGGGGAAGCCCCCAATACCATACTGATTAAAGAATTGTCCATACATGGACAATGTAAAATACGGGAAATGGTTTAATGGCCTCCAATTATTAATTTTTCAGAGCCCACCAGCTGCATGGATTCACTATCGTAAATCCGCATAAAGTAAATCCCGCTTTGTAATCCGGAGAGATCCATGTGTCCGGCCTCGGAGAGTCCCTGTCCGGAATTGACCAATCTGCCGAGTTGATCGTAAACGCGATAAGCGAGTGGGTGATCAGATCCTTGATGAATCCGGTAATTAAAAACTCCCGACTCTGAGGGATTGGGGAATATACGCACACCCGAGGAAAGATGGTCATCTACTGTTGAAGTGGGGGCGATCAGCCCATTTCTCGGACCCTCAATAACTGCGCGCATGATGGCGATTTGGCCATTGGTAAAACTGTTCATACAAGTTTCCAGGGAGTAATCCATGTAATTTTCAATCATGTCCGGCAAGTCTTCAACGGGATCGATACAGGTATTTCTGCTTGTGTCACAGGTCCACTCCGAAGAAGATTCCTGGTTGGGCGTATCTTCCACGCCATCGTCGACTTCGCAACCATCGCCGCCAAACAGGCCTCCTCCGTCACCCCAAATATGTCTCAGACCCAGGTAGTGGCCAATTTCGTGAACGGTGGTTCTGCCATAACCACTGATGGGTTCTCCTATCCCCGGGTCAATAGTGAGGGGGTTATTTCGTCCAAAGATCCGGTAATCCACTACCACTCCATCGAGTTCGGGAGAGGGTGCAGAAGCCTCATCCGGCCAGTTGTCCAATCCCGCAGGGGGATAGGCAAACCCGAGCACTTGTCCAAGGGGGATGCCAAATACAACCAAGGGTTGTATTTTACAAACCCAGATATTGAGGTGGCTTTCGGTATTCCATGCATCACTTCCTCCTTGTGAACTCTGCTTTACATTATCCGGCAGACCGGTTATAGATATGGCAAATTCAGCCTCCGTATTCACCCTGACAATTTCCACCAGTTCAAATTCGATTCCCGGATCTCCAACGCGATCTAAAAAAATGTCTCTTATATTGTCGGCATCGGCATTTAACCTTCGGAAATCTTCATTGAGTACCTCTATCTGATTGTAGACAATGGAATCGTGCAGATTTTCCTCTTCTTCTTTCCAAACTATGTGAACCACAACGGGTATGGTGTATACTTCCTGTGAACGGTAGGGAGGAATGGCCCTCGATTTCACCTCTTCAAAGGTTTCGTTGACGAGCTGAAAATACTCGGGATAGTTTCTCTCCAGATAAGACTTCAAAATGCCGTCTCCACACATGGGCTTTTGGCTGTATCCATCGGGTAAAACCAATAAAAAACCGACTACAAGACAGGTAAAGAATACAGGTATACATTTTCTCATATAACTTGAAATTTTAAAATCGAACCATTTAAGATGGCTTTAAATTAGTAAAATGAGCCAGGATTCCAGACCCTTAATCTACCATCACTCCAAAAATATCGACAAACGTCCCTTCGTTTTTATTTTTTTATCAACTTTGGGTCTTAAATTCAAGGAAATGTTCAGAAATCTGTGTTGGGGATTGACTTTGTTGTTCATCGCATTTCAGGGAGTGGCTTTTGCCAATCATACAGACCAGACAGGAGTTGGCGAGGAAAGAAGGGAGACTATCATTGGTCTCCGCTACGGAATGGGTAAACTCCTGCCCCACGGTCAGGAATTGCACTATCTGGAAGCAGGCCGGTTTCAATCCTTTGAGGTCAGTTTTATGCGAAGAGGCCGGGGAGAAGAGCCCTGGCACAATCTTTACAATTACCCATCGCAGGGCTTTACCCTTTCCTATACTCATAGGGCAACACCCAAACTGGGCTATCTGATCACCGCAGCAACTGCTGTTGAATTCCCTCTAATTGATCCCCGTCACAAATCGAGTCTCAACACGAGGTTGTC
>SKYC01000376.1 GCA_007128085.1 Saprospiraceae bacterium
GACCTCACGAACGCTAGAGACCATTCTACGGGAGGATCGCGTTGAGGCTCAGAAGAATCAAAGTACAAGGGTTCAGGTGCCTCCGAGAAACCGAGGTCGATTTTGACGACAAGCTTACCCTCATTGTTGGAGAGAATGACTACTTCTGCATCCTCAAGTGGATCTCCTACATCGGCCTGAATAATTCCACTGATGGAATAAAGTGTTATATCTGCGCAAAAAGGCGTGGTCTCTTCAAAACCGAACTCACCACCACTTGCTACCACCTCAGAAGTAATATCGTTTACCAGTTCGTACGAGCCTTCTCCCCAGGCACAACAAATGCCATCGCCATAACTATCGTATATGGTGTATTCGTAACACTCGTTCTCCTCCAGACAAAAAGTCTCAACAACGGTGCTGTTGGCCGGTTGGTTCGAGTAAGGTCCGGCGCTGAAAAGTACATCCCCGTCCGAGTTCTTGACGTCCCATGAGGTTTCACCAGGATAGTTATCCAACACAATGGTGAGGGTAAAAGGAACCGATCCAATCGTAAATTCGTGCAGATAATCATCGTTGTCCGGGTTTTCATCGTCTTCCCCATTGGGTTGATCGGTATAGGCGTATATGTCGTGACTGCCCGCTGAAAAAGTTTGCTCGGGGAGTAGGACCGATTCGGACTCCAGGGTCTCCAGATCTCCGGTCCAGTTGATCACCTGATCCGGCCCCCCGTTAATGCTGTAATAAATGTCTACCGAAGTGAGTGTTTCCGATCCAAAGTTAAAGAGGGTAAGTTCAGGCTCAAAAACACTGTCGCAAGTGAAGGCATGTGGAACAGTGAATCCGGTAATTCCGGCATCGTGGCCATCGGAGGGGCAAACCTCCAGGCAGGTTGCGTCGTAGACATTATCTCTCATGAGGTCTCCCGGCTGTTGTCCGAACCCTTCGTTAAAATTGATTCCAACACCTCCAATCAGGTGACAGTAACTCATTATGGTGCCACCGTTGGAAGGGTTGGATATATTGCAGTTGTTGTTTTGATTGCTAGAACAAAATGTTCCGTCATAACCTGCATTTTGGCCACAACAATCAATAGGGGTGTCATTGCCGTTCCAAACGCAGTCATGGGTATGTCTTGAACCGAGATTGTGCCCCATCTCGTGAGCAATCACCATGACAGTCCAGCTGTAGGTGGGCACATTGTTGTAGGTTGAATGAATACTGCTGAAAGCCACTCCCCAATAGGAGTTACACAAAACATCCAGATAGGCTACCCCCCCGCTGGCACTGTAGCTCACCAAATGAGCGAGGTCTCCGTTGTAATTTCCATTGAGTTCCTGACGAAATTGGGATAAATATTGACTTGAGCTCGGACCGGTATAGGGTGAGGGTACATCCCAGACCAGGATTTCACTCACATTGGCCTCGATGCTTTCATCGGCATACAATAAAAATACCTGACTGAAAGCCCCCAAAACATAAGAGGATGCACTGCCTACGGAACCCTTACCCTGATAAATGTCGTAATCTACCTCCACGTAAACATTGACGCAATTCGAACTGTCGGATGTCCTGCCGGACCCGGGCTCTTCGCTCCCGATATAATGTATCTCCTCATCTACGTGACAGACAAAATCATTTTGAATCAGTAAATCCCTTTCTTCGTAAATGATGTGGCGCTTTTGACGGTCATTGTCCAGCTTTGCAAGCGAAAAATTTTGACCTCGAAAAGAAATGAAACCCATCAGGTGGTCTTCAAATAAACTAATGGATACTTTTGAGTTGACCTCACCCTTTACTACCCCCCAGAAAAAACGCCCTTTAAAATCTTCAAAAGGCTGATCGGGCTTCGAGGCTGTTTTGATTTTTACTTCATCCTGAAAGATGTTGACCTCTTTTAGCTGAAGGGTAAAAAATCTATTTTCCTCATAGGGAACACGCAATTGAATTTTGTTTCCATTGTGGTTGAATAAATCCGAATAGGCCTTTGGATCGAGAGAAAAAACCAATCCGTCACTGAGAACTTCGGTTGTTTCACTGTCAAAAGTTTCCGGCGATCCCTCGGCAACAAAAGGGCTGTACAGCAATTCTTTGTACAGTGTTTCATCGGGATCAAAATCAATCATTTTTAGAAACTGTTGGCTAAACAGCGTCGATCCTATAAAAACTGTAAACAGTGCAGTGAAAAGCGCGCGGTGAAATGATTGCATGTTTTTTATTTTATTTACTAGAACTTCAATACCACAAAGTTAAAGAAAGTTCAATAAACTAAGTGCCAATATCCAAACTCTGAGGAGAATGAGCAGATTTTGAGGAGAATTTTGCCCCAACTGACTTATTCTTGTAGTCTATTAGTATTCCTTTCAAAATCAATGCCAAACACAAAATAGAAATTTTAAATTTGAAAAAGTGGATTGGTCTATGGGATTGGGTTGTTTGTTAAGTAATTGTTAACTACATGAAGGTCAGGGATTCAGAATCATGAATTTTGTTTAGCTTTAAACTAGTGGTGAACGAAGGTTAATGAAGAAATGTACGCTTATTCTTTCTTTTTGTATTTTTCTGACTCAGTGGATGAGTGGGGGAAACAATCCGTGTTCTGCTACGCAGTTGCCGGCCAACATGCTTGAATTCCAATGGGTAACTATCGGTAATTCAGGTAGCTCTGAGGAAGATCCGAACTGCGGGGACTATCACGGCGCGGATGAGTGGTTTTCATTTGCGGCGCCTTCAGGTGGCGATGTGGCCATTCAGTTGCTTGAAGGAAGTATCACCGATGCTGCATTTGCACTGTATAGCGGATCGTGTAATGATTTGGAAGAAATTAAATGTGTGGACGATTATTTGTGCGGAA
>SKYC01000011.1 GCA_007128085.1 Saprospiraceae bacterium
AAACTCAGGGATGGAGTGAATAACTCGATTGACTTCCTTTCGGCAATTTCTGCTGATTTTATCACAAATAGATATTGTCCTGGTATTTGAAAATTCAATTCAGCAAAGATAGAAAAATGGAAACAATAGAAAACCTTCCCACTCTCAAATCATATAGTGGTTCAAATTTTTTATCCTGCCTGCATAAACACTTTTGAGATCAAAAAACACTCCGTCAGCTTTCAATAGTTTTTGCAAATACTCTTCACTGAGGTCGCTGTAAAAGCGATGAGGAACAGCGAGAAGTACAGCATCGTAAGGTCCTACGGGACTTTCAGTCACGCTTTCTCCATAGAGTTTTTTGACCTCTGCCGGGTCGGCCAGGGGATCGACCATTTCCACTTCGACGCCAAAACTCCGCAATTCTGCAATCAGGTCGAAAACTTTGGAGTTTCTAATATCCGTAACATTTTCTTTAAAGCTCAAACCCATTACAAGGACCTTTGATTTTACGGGATTGACCCCTTTACTGGTGAGTAATTGCACCAATTTTTTGGCCACCCAAAGGTGCATACTGTCGTTGATACGCCTTCCACTTAAAATCACTTCGGGTTCGTAACCCAGTTTTCTGGTTTTGTACAAAAGGTAATACGGGTCTACACCAATACAGTGTCCCCCCACCAAACCCGGCTTAAAGGGCATAAAATTCCACTTAGTGGACGCTGTCTCCAGTACTTCCCTGGTATTGATGCCCATTTTCTGAAAAATGATGGCCAGTTCATTCACGAAGGCAATATTGAGATCTCTTTGGGTATTTTCAATGACTTTTGCTGCCTCTGCAACTTTTATTGAGGGCGCCTTATAGATACCCCCACTCGTAATCTTACTGTAAACTGCTGAAACCTCTTCCAGAGATTGCTCATCCTGAGCGGAAACGACCTTTACAATCTTATTGACCGTATGTATTTTGTCTCCGGGATTGATGCGTTCCGGGGAATAACCCAATTTAAAATCCACACCGGATTTAAGTCCGGAATTTTCCTCCAGCAGGGGCACGCAATCTTCCTCTGTACATCCTGGATATACGGTGGATTCATAAATCACGTAATCCCCTTTTTTTAAACTTTTTGCCACGGATCTACTGGCGTCGAATAAGGCACTCATTTCAGGTACCCTGCGCTGATCTATGGGGGTGGGTACGGTGACAATGTGAAAATGTGCCTTTCTCAAATCGGCTTCGTCCGAGGTGAACTCAATTTTTTTTCCCTCAAACTCATCGGCATCTATCTCATTGCTGGGATCCTTTCCTCTGTTCATCATTTCAATCCGCGCCGGGCATCGGTCAAATGCAATCACCCTAAAATGCTGCGCCATCTGCAATGCCAGAGGCAATCCCACATAACCCAATCCGGTCACTGACACCGCTTTAAGCCCGGATTCTAAATCGTTGAAAATTCTCATCTGTTTAATTTTAACCAGCTCGACTGCTGCGGGTTCGGGCATCCATTTTCCCGTGCAGACAGGCACAATGTATCTCTATCTAAAGGGAAAATGGGTTGCAGCTCAACCCCTTTATGGGGTGCTCCCCACAGCCAACCACTGTCTCATTCACTCTCCCGGGAAGTAAAAAAATACAACAGCCCAACTTCCAACACTTCATATCCCCGGTATTCTATTAACTAACGCACAAAGGTAGTTGATTTTGAAAATTTTGGGCTTTTTTTTACCGATTGCACCCACTGATCGCTTCTTTATTGAGGTATAAATAAAACTGAAAAATCTCTCACTCCCTCCGTCATCGAGCATGAATCATCCGGCTCAGTCACCTAAATCCGAAACCAACCGATCCAAAACGCGAAACACAATCGGGCAAAATGTGCTGTTTTTTAGCGTGATCCCCACTTTATCAACCAGTACATCCTCGTCGGTATAGGGAAATCGGGCGCAATCCGAAGGCCGGAATTCATAAATCCCACAATAGTTGTCTTCCCCCAAAAAAGGGCAGGGTTTGGATTCTACGACATAGTCTCCATCCTCATCTACCTTCAGGTAAGTCTCGATGAATTCACCTTCTCCCATACCCAGTTTTTTGCTGATCCTCTTTATATCCGGCGGCTTGAAAGTGGGTGAATAATTCTTACAACAAGCGGCGCAGTCCAAACAGTCGATATGTTCAACAGCCTCTTCATGGTAAGCGGGCAGGGACTTGACAATCTCAGTCCGACTCGTTTTCCGGAGAAATTTTTTAAAAACTTTTTTCTTTTTTTTAGCCCGCTGCTCGAGAGGTTGATGCATCTTTTGAAAAAATAATTATTTTTGACTCTACTCCCCAATCAATACAGGATGAGGGGAAAAAGGTTTCTCCGAACCCACCCCATTTTTAAAGAATTCCCTGAAATCCCCTATCTTGTGAATTATTAAATACACTGCCAACCAGTTTATGAAATCATTCGCACAAATCGGAGCTGCCGGATATGTGGCTCCCAGACACATGAAGGCCATAAAAGACACCGGCAATGCATTGGTAGCTGCCTGCGACCCCTATGACGGAGTGGGTGTAATTGACTCCTATTTTCCCGAGGCCGCTTTTTTCACCGAATACGAACGCTTCGACCGCCATGTAGAAAAATTAAAACGGCGCGGAAAGCCCGTAGATTACTTCAGCATATGTTCGCCCAATTATCTTCACGACGCCCATGTTCGCTTTGCTCTGCGATATGGTGCCAAAGCCATTTGCGAAAAACCGCTGGTGTTGAACCCCTGGAATCTCGATGCCCTGGAAGAAATGGAAAGCGAGTGCGATGGAGAGATTTACACCGTATTGCAGTTGAGGCATCACCCG
>SKYC01000074.1 GCA_007128085.1 Saprospiraceae bacterium
CAAGATTCGCTAATCCCATAACCCATTCACTTTTTTACGTTTCAAAAACAACTTTCACAAGCTCCTTTCTGTGTATTTCAATGGTCGTTTACCCATACAAACGCCATCCGCAAAAATCGCAATTTTAACAAGGCTTTAAGGTATACAAAATAAACTTAAGCACCAAACAAATAAATTCTTTTTTCTGACTACTAAAAAGGATGCCGCGGTTTTCAATGCATTGATTACACCGGATAGCAACACCCCAATTTAACCCGGGATAAATAAAGGGTAGGAATGAATATTTTTTTTGTCTTGTTTGACTCACATTCCACAGGGATTTATTATTATTGTAACCTAAGAAAAAGAAGACGAGAAAAATGAAGGCTCTTTCAATTCACTCCCCCGTGGTCATTGTGTACCTCAGTTCCCTGTTGTTTTTCCAGGGGCCGTCCACGGAGGCCGTTCCCCTTTCCTGTCAATTTACGCCCCTGGAGCCGGAAGGGATCACCACGGTTCACCTGGAAGATCATCAAAACAGTGCACTTCAACTTCAGGTCGTGGGGACAGGAGCCACCACCGGCCACATAGCCACTTTAACGGTTAAAAATTTGGGAAGTGAGGATATAGAACTGTTAATCGGGCCGCTGTACATCCCTTCTGAGGGAATCTATCAATCGTACATAATAGACAAAACCACCCGTTTTGTCGTTTTAAAAAACGCCTCTGAAACCATACGGATTTACGGTTATTGTACGGATGCCTTTAAAGATCCCGTTCCCCGTGACGTGGGATTACCGGATCCGTCAACGTGGGTGCGACCAAATTCAGCCTATTTCGACAACAAGGGGTTTTCACCGGAGAGCTATACTGAGGAGTTTCCTGGATTCGCGTTTTCTGAATTGTCTAAAATCCAACCCACAGAGATCTCTACCCACTTTCTCATGCTTACCAACCACCTGGACCGCGACTTGCAGGCTGAAATTTTTTCTGCTTCGAAAGCCGGCCGGCCCCATTTTATTGACACAACCGAAACCAGTGCAAAAAAGCTAACCGTACTTTTATTGGAGGAAGATGGCGATTCTGGACACAAAAGTCACTTGTACTGGGATGCGGTAAACAAAATAAAAAAAGCAGTTGATATCTCTGCGAGCAGGGGAGAACTTCAAACACCATATTCAGCGAATCGCGAAAGGGAAAAAAGAGCAATTGTCCAGCAAACCCTCTGGAAATACACAGCTCTATCCATCGGGAGAAAATACACCTATGAACACTTTCTGGAAAAGCTGGAGGAGCAGTTTAAACGCACAAGTGGCTTCGATATAGGGGATGCGCCATCAGAAATAAAGGTTCAGTTCGATGAAGGTGCTGAGGCCTTTTGGGAAACTTTTCAGTCTGTTGTGCGAGAAGCCAAATTGATTCGGGAAATATCCATTGAAGGGTCATTTTAGCGAAGGTCAAAAAATAATCCTCAGTAAAGACTGAGAGTTATCATTTAAAAACCACGACCGGTCTTTCCACTAGTATCCGGCCGTTTGCCTTCTTCAGTACGACAAAATACATACCACTGTTTTGGATTTCGATGGGGTACATTCCATTTTCCTCAATTTCAGACAGGCTTTTATTTATAACGACCTTCCCCACAGAGTTAAATACACTCAATTCACTGTTTTGCAATTCAATTTTATCTGCGTTTATATCCAAATAAAAAAGGCCTCGATTGGGGTTGGGAAACAAGTCAATAGTTGTACTTTTCTCTCCGGTTTCAAAAACCGATACAGGGCCGATGTGAATTTCGAGAAAAAACGATTCCGTACAGCCATTCTCATCAGTCGTTATCAACTTCACAAAAGCCACTTCGCCAGGATCTCCGGTCCAGGTAATGAGGACAGAATCGATAGATATCAGGCTATCCAATTGCCCGCCTTCTACTTCCCACGTCAAATCGACCCCACTATCCTGCGGGTATTCCACCGTGTACAACTCAGTATTCAATAGTCCTACATCCACATTGCCTTCGATTTCAAGCACTGGTAGCGGATCCGGTAAAAACAAAAATACACTGTCCGCGGCCAAGCACCCCAGGGCATCTCTGACCTCAATGCTGTAGGAACCGTGCTCCAAATTCTCAATGATAGAAGACTGGTTAATGGGATTTCCAAATAAACGCACCATGTCCCACCGGGAGGTACCTCCTTCATATTCTCTGTCCAGTCGTGCCGACTCGTATTGACCCGTCATCGGGTCGAAATCTGAAACTATTCTGAATGCGGCCAAGGGATTGTCGTTTAATTCTTTAGTTTCAGAAAAGTCAAAAGACCTTCCGTTGAACCAGGTATCTCCCGTACTGGTATACTGCGGAGGAACGCGAAATAATTTTGCCTCTTTCCAAACCGGGGCGGAAGCTGTTCGGTCAGCGGTATATTCCAGAACCCAGGTATTGGCTGTTGTATTGCTCAAGCGCTGATCAAAAGTAAAAACCAAATCGCGATATCCCTCCGTTGAAATATTAAACTGGACACCTGCACTTCGGGGAGATAGGCCCTGTTCAGGATAAGAAGTTGTCTGCCAGGCTTCATTAACAGCAGCTGTATCTGAAGAACCACTTCCATCTGATCCAAAGTCCGGATTGGTCACGCCCCCTATTAAAAGTGCCTCCCCACCCCCTATTAAAGGAAGAGGGGAAGGGTGCGGAACCCGTCCGTTAAAATCCCAGACTACCAGGTAATCGGCTGATTCGGATTTGACTCCATTGGACCATTCGTACAACAGAGGTAAACGTCCACCTTCAAAAGTAGCTTCTACCCAACCATTATGGGTATCCCTGCATACCGGATCGGTGCCCTCCAGTTCAATATTTATTTCGGAAGAATACGGAAATTCAATTTCGCCACTACGGGTACAACCAAGGCCATCTTTCAAGGTATAGGGATGAGTCCCGGGCTCCAATTCTATTTTGGTTGTTACCTCAATCATTTCCATCTTACCCCCCACTGTCATCTCCAATGGAGGCACTCCAACAACTTCGGTGAACTCAATAGCCGCATTTAGAGCAGAGTCCCCACAATCTGGCTTTTTCAATACAGAAAAAGTGGGGTCAAACCATTCGGAATCATATAACTCCAATGCACTGCTGTCACTACTTACCACTATATGTCCAATCCTCAATTCATCCCTGGCTCCGCTGTCTTCATACAGCCTTTCTCCGGTGTAGTAATACCTCCAAAGCAATTGCAGGTTTCTGTGGCCCTTGACCTCTTCAGGAAATCTGAGCGGACCGAATATTTGGCTATCCCCGCCATGGCCGGAACGAATATACTCCACAGGTTCTCCCCCACTTTCGGAAAAATCTACCCAATCGGATTCCTCGTTAACGCGATACTGTAATTTCAGGTGATAAACCCGCGAATTAGGTATAACGGTGCCTGCCTCCCATCTCAGATATAAATTTTTTTCAATATTGGTATTGACTGCGAGAACAGCACCACCCAGTTGCCTCCCCGGATAACCGGGATTGCCATCGCGGTTGCCGGTATTAATAAAAGAAAACCCCTCCGATCCCAGTCCATTTATACGGGTTCGGTTATCCAGGAAATAAACCCCTCCGGTCAAGGAGTCAACAGAAGCATCCGGGCCTGGATCTTCCTCATCCATGTATACAAAGGCCATGTGTTTCGGGAAATTCCCCTCTTTCTCATCCGGACTCCAATAATTAAAAACATAAGCGCAGCCATCGTAAACAAAGGGTTCAGGAAAAAACTCGTAATCTTCATCTATTTCAAAAACGGCAAGTACTTCAGTATCTTCGATAAAAGCCAATTCAATGGACTTTTCATTAAAAGGGTCTCCATTTATCTCCCAGTGAGAAAAGCGATGCCCCGAGTAGGGCCGTGCGTTCAATTTAACTGGAACGTCTTCAAAATACACCCCCGTCCAGGGATAGGCCTCTCCATCAATGCCTGCAAGTTGATCGGTAATTTTCAGAGAGTTCAGCTGAATCACACCCGCTTGAATATCTGAAACATCCAACCGCAAATCGATTTCACCCGAAATATCAAAGTGGGAACGGATATGATTGCGTAAAATACCGGGCCGCAGCTCCGCAAAATTGTTCATACTATTGACCTGATTGTTCCAGGTTCCCAGGGAGTTGGGTCTCCTCCACCGATGAATGTGATCGGGCATTTCCCCCTCAATTTTAGAGCGGTTGTGCTCGATAAAGTCCTGCACTCGATGTGTAAGAAAAGTGGAGTTGAGATGATCTGCCATCCGGTTGATGAATTGGTTTTTAAAAACTTCATTTTCCAATAAAGTCCGAATTTTAAAGGTCGCCCATGCTCCACGATTATTCCCGGTAGGTGAGGTCACCCACCGAATCATATTGGTTTGAGGACTGGAATATCCGAGGCAGCGGTCAAGATCGTAAACCAGCCATCTCCAACGGCCGTCCTGTCCGAGAGGGGCATCGGGATCAAATGCTACCCGCTTTCTCCAATAATCGATATTGTTGTGCGGCCAGTCTGTATTACCACAGTAGATTTGTAAACTATAATAATCCAAAAAATTGTCGACATCCATGCGGGCTTCGACCTCTTCGATATTTTCATTCAAACTGAGATCCGACTCTTCCATAAATTCAAGTAAGTCAGCAAAATGAAGGGAGTCTCCCTCCTTTACTACTGCATTTCTGGTCAACAAATCGATTTCTCCGTCCTTTAATCCAAACTTTCTGGCGATATAGTGCCTATCCTGGCGCTCTCTTATGTGATGAATTCCCCAATACTCGCCATTGATATAAACTACAGACGGAGCAAAACGCTGGCCTTCCATCCCTACATGCTCCCAAATATCCTGTACGGTTCCGTCCCTGAACATGGAAAAATTCCAATCATTTCCGGAATTCCTCAATAAAAGTCGCCTGTAAGTGTCGTACTCATCGCTCTCAAAAAAAGGGTAATTTAAAGTGTTTTTTCCATAATCGTTGCGCGCATAAACCCTCAGCGACTTTTGGGGAAACCTACGCGTAAACCCTCCGTGTATCCGGAGACCTACTTTCTGTCGCAAGACTTCAATTCCATCCCTGTCGATAAAACTCATCCATGCGGGTCTTTCCCATTCCCGACCGCGCTTTCTGAAGTTGCCCGAACCCCCATCGGGAGCCTGGTAATGGACGCCGGGGACATAGATTCCGGTATCGTGGCCAAAAAGATGAACGGAATCGGTAACTAAAGAAACAACAGGTAACTCATGGACATTTGAACTTCCTGAAAAAATGAAAAAAGTTCCCGCACTTTCGGCGCTTTTTCTCTCTTCAGCAACTGCAACAGCACGTATTACATGTGCCTTCCGAATCGGTCCTGCAGGTGGATTCCAGCCCCTTGACGCATGAGAGCTGAGAAAATTGGTGGGGATGAGGGAAAAGAAATTGGGGTCATCAGACCGATCGGTGAGCAATATTTCTCCTTCGTAAGGAATGCCCTTTTTTAAAGGATCTGATCCATCTGTCGTATAAAACAGCATCACGTTACTGTCTGGAGATTCAATTTTTAACTCGATTTCCTCCTCGTAAAAACCGGAGGGATAATTAAAATCTGGTGGTTGAAGAAGATTTGCATAGGTAGGTTCAGAATTGGAAAAACCCGGTGTAGGTTCCTCAAAATAAAACCACTGATCACTTCCATCCGGATACCTGCCATAGGAGATGTCTCTGGGGATTTTTCTGGCCTCCAACTCATCCACCCTCTCTCCCTCCGGATGAGTGAGCAACAGCTCTTCCCCCGATGAACTAATGGAAAAATTGGTGTGTAATGCCTGGGCAATATCTCTTCGATCCTTGCCGGAAGCCCAGACCAACAAAAATTGTCCGGGAGCTATTTTTTGATCCGGGAAGACCCAACGGTAAGGACGATCGTAGTCGTCGGACAGGCCCCAGTCTTTCAAACAAACCTCTTCATCGCCGAAGTTATACAACTCGATCCAATCCTCAAAATCGCCGTCTTCATCCGGAATGGAACTTCCATTAGACGCCATTACCTCATTGATAACCAATTGGTAACCCTGGGCACACAATTCAGAAGCATTAGAAAAAGACAACAGACAAAACCCCCATAGAAACAAGACAGATCTGTGGGCAGACGAAAAATGACGAATGACTCTTAAGCAACTATGAAAAACAAATCCAGTAATACGGGCAAGGAATGAAAACCCGAGAAAATTTCTATGTATTTTAAAAACCATGAATATGGATTTTCTTTGGAAGACCTTTACAAATTTACAGAAAAATATAAGAAATTTACAATCCAGCCCCCTCATTACTGCTTAGAAGGTCGTTTAAATAGCCCCATTGCAGTGCAGGCGAAAAAACCCTATGTCCAGAACGCCGGAAGAATCTTCCCTCTGCCCGCAGTCTAAAGAACCCTACCTTTAAATGAAAGCCAAATTGATGAGTCCACTCCGATACAACTTCTACACTAAAGGAAAGTCAGATTTCTTTTTAAAAGGAATAAGATTTACCTTTGCTCCTTTGAAATTTTAGTGCTTCAGTTACAGGTCAGAAACGAATGTCGAAAAGCGAAGAAAAACATATTGTAAAAGCTACATACGGAATCTCCTCTGCCAGCAGGGCTGATCAAAATCGCCATCTGCCCTTGCTCATCTGGCTGACTGGACTGAGCGGTTCGGGCAAGAGTACTCTGGCCAATGGTCTCGAGATGCAATTGCACGACAAGGGTGTAAAAACGTACCACCTGGACGGGGACAATTTGAGAAAGGGCATCAATGCTGATCTGGGATTTTCCATGGAAGACCGCAGTGAAAACATCAGAAGAATAGCAGAAATCGGAGCTCTTTTTCTGGATGCGGGCTTAGTTGTTACAGCGGCTTTTATTTCTCCATTAAAAAAGGATCGCGAAAGAGTTCGCGATATTGTCGGAAGAGACCGCCTACTTGAAGTGTTTGTGGACTGCCCCATTGAGATGTGTGAGAAAAGAGATGTCAAAGGGCTGTATCAAAAAGCCAGGGAGGGTCTTATCACTGATTTTACCGGCATAGACAGTCCCTACGAATCTCCGGACAATCCGGATTTACACCTTTATACTGACAGAGAGTCCATTGAACAGTGTGTCCGCAAAATGGTGGACAGGGTATTGGACAAAATAAAATTACAACACTGATTTCTACAACAAAGCAGGCAACAACATGCAAACATATACTTTAGACCACCTGAAGGAATTGGAGTCAGAAGCTATTTACGTACTCAGGGAGGTCTATGCCCAGTTTGACCGTCCCGTCATTATGTTTTCGGGGGGAAAGGACTCTATCGTCGTTTCCCATTTGGCAAAAAAAGCATTTTACCCGGCTAAGATTCCCTTCCCTTTCCTCCACATCGATACGGGGCACAATTTTCCGGAGACCATTCGATTCAGGGACGATTTGGTAGCCGCTCTCGGTGTACAACTGATCGTCGGTTCGGTAGCAGAGTCCATTCAGAACGGCCGGGTGATAGAGGAAAGAGGCTTCAATGCCAGTCGAAATACACTGCAGACCACTACCCTTCTCGACACCATTGAGGAGTACGCGATAGACTGTGCCATCGGTGGGGGGCGTCGCGACGAAGAGAAGGCCAGAGCCAAGGAGCGCTTTTTTTCTCACCGCGACGAATTCGGACAATGGGACCCCAAAAATCAACGACCCGAACTGTGGAATCTTTTTAACGGAAAAAAACAGATGGGGGAACACTTTCGGGAATTTCCCAAAAGCAACTGGACAGAGATGGATGTGTGGCAGTATATTTTAGAAGAAAACATCGACATTCCCTCTCTTTATTTTTCCCATGAGAGAGAAGTCGTGGAAAGACAGGGAACATTCCTGCCTTTTTCCTCCTTCCTCAATTTAAAACCCGGGGAAGAGATTGTCAGAAAAAAAGTTCGGTTCAGAACCCTGGGGGACATTACCATTACCGGTGGCGTGGAATCCAATGCGGTCACGCTCGAACAAATCGTAACGGAGGTCGCCGCCTCCAGAGAAACAGAGCGCGGAAACAGAGCAGATGACAAGCGATCTGAAACAGCCATGGAAGACCGGAAAAAAGAGGGCTATTTTTAGTGGTACTGCACCATCATTATTATTAAATCACCAAGAAGTCAAGCGATATATATGATCCAATCTACTCAGAGCGAATTGTTGAGATTTACCACAGCGGGAAGTGTGGACGACGGGAAGTCTACCCTTATTGGACGTTTGTTGTACGACTCAAAATCCATTTTTGAAGATCAACTGGAATCTGTACGTAAGGTCAGTGAGCAAAGGGGCTTGGAGCACGTTGAATTGGCCTTGCTAACCGATGGTTTAAAGGACGAAAGAGAACAGGGCATCACCATTGATGTGGCCTATCGGTATTTTGCCACTCCCCGGAGGAAGTTTATCATTGCAGATACGCCCGGACACATTCAATACACCCGAAATATGGTAACCGGTGCCAGCACAGCCAATTTAGCGCTGATTCTTGTAGATGCCCGAAAAGGGGTCATCGAACAAACCTGCAGGCATGCCATCATCGCTTCACTCCTGCAGATTCCCCACCTGATTTTATGTGTCAACAAAATGGATCTGGTGGACTATTCAGAAGAGGTATACAATGAAGTGGTATCGGAATTCAGGAGTTTTGCCTCCAAACTGGACATAAAAGACCTTCGGTATTTACCCATAAGTGCATTGCACGGAGACAATGTGGTCAACAATTCTACCCACATGCCCTGGTACAAAGGCCCCTCACTACTGTACAATCTGGAAACCATACACATCGGTTCAGACGAAAACCTCATCGATTGCCGCTTTCCTGTGCAGACGGTAATCCGTCCTCATTCAGAGGAATTCCCGGATTACAGAGCCTACGCAGGTAAAGTCGCCGGAGGCATTTTTAAGCCCGGTGATGAAGTGACCATACTGCCCTCCGGATTTCAATCCAAGATTAAGTCTATTGACACCCACGACGGATCGGTGGAGAAAGCGTTCCCCCCTATGTCCGTGGCCATCCGGCTAGAGGACGACTACGACCTGGGGAGAGGAGATATGATTGTGCGCACCCACAATCAGCCCAGTGCATCACAAGACATCGACTTTATGATGTGTTGGCTCAATCAGAATCCTCCGCGGCCGAAAACAAAATACATCGTACGACAAACGACCAATGAAGTCAAGGGAATCATAAAAGAAGTGTATTACAAAATGGACATCAATACCTTGCACCGCCTGGAGAAAGACAAAAGCATTCAGATGAACGACATCCTCCGGGTTAAAATCAGAACAACGCATCCCCTATTGGTGGATCCCTACAGAAAAAACCGACATACGGGCTCGCTCATCCTCATCGATCCCGCAACTTATGAAACAGTGGCTGCGGGAATGATCATCTGATCAGACTGACTATTTCTGAGGAATGAAATCCGCAATGATTTTTCCGGATTAAAAGGGGGATGTCAAAAAAACCGTGAGAAAAACAAAAGCCATTTTCATTTCAAATGGCACGTCTTCTCTCATTCTGTCGACAATGACCCAGTCTCTGGGATCTCCGGGATTGAGTGTATACATAGCGAAATAACCAAAGTCCCGGTGAGAAACTTCCCACTCTTCAAAATGCCCCTGGTATTTGGAACGCCAATTGATTGTAATCCGGTTGTCGGTAACCCGCCAATCTCTCAAATCGTCTCGCCATTGAGGCCTGATGGTTACCAGGTTAAAAGGGCCCTGAACTTCCCAGCGGCTGAAATCGTTTCTCTGAAGATTCCTAATACGGCCGTGCGTCTCGAGTACGCGATAGTTCCAGTCCAAACGCGCACTGCCCAGTGTGGAATTCAGTTCAAGGGATCCGAGGTTGATCGTATCCCCCTCGATAAAAATAGACCACTCTCCGAAATCGTCGTCCCATATAGTACTGACACCCGTGAGCGTCTGTGAGTTGAGGCCGGTAAAAAGGAGAAAAACTCCAACAATAAGACAAGACAATTTCCGTGTGTTCATCTTTTCAGGCTTAAAATGGTGTGTCTTCAAAATCCTCAAAACGCGGACCATCATCAAATTTAGGATCGTCAAAATCCTCACCTACCTGATTCAGATCCTGCTCTACACTATCCCCTTCTACCCTCCAGGCATTCAGGTTGGTAAAGTACTTTTCGTTCCACTCCCGCCCTCTGAGATCAAAGTGCACTTTGATCATCTGGCCTTCATTGAACCCATCGATGAGTTCGCATCGATCCTGAGTCAATTGAAACTTGATTTTCTGAGGATACTTTTGATCCTGGGTTTCAATGACAAATTCTCTGGCCTTAAAAGAGTCGGTTTTTTGTTCCGTATCAAATTTCTTAATTAATTTTCCTTCAATTTCGTAAGACATAAATTATGGTTGTGAATTTTAATAAGCTTTTGCAAAGATAACCCTTCTTCGGGAAGGCTTGCCGGAAAAAATACATTGCCCCTCCTCCTCAGGTGCATCCAATGGGATACAACGGAGGGTAGCTTTGGTTTTCTCTTTAATTTTTAACTCTGTTTCAACGGTCCCATCCCAATGCGCTTTTACAAATCCCCCTTCGCCTTTAATTATATCGCAAAACTCCTCCCAATTATTGGCTTCGTGGGTATTTTCCTCTCTGAATTTTTTCGCCCTTTCAAATAAATGGCTTTGGATCTCCTCCAATAACTTCGGCACAAATTCGACCACCTCGTCGAGAGGAACGAAAACTTTTTCGCCTGTATCTCTGCGCGCCACCTCCACCTGATTGTTGGC
>SKYC01000140.1 GCA_007128085.1 Saprospiraceae bacterium
AACATGCAAATTGCAAAGACAGAAATAAGGGATGTGGCGAGAAGTTGGTCGTCCAGTAAATTACAGGTATTGTGTAAATTTGCAACAAATTGAAAAGCAGCTGACATGAAACCGTAGTAATGGCTCTCATCGATCAAGATAAACATGCATATCAAATACATAACTAAGATATGATAAAACTGACTACACTATATACACTGTTGATATTGATGATTCCAGGGTCAGATTTTCATTGTGAAAAATGTGACATGGAAAAGGTTAGAAAGGTCAATGAGAACCTTGAAAACTTAACCCCCGAAATCGTTGGCGAATTTCTCTGCACTTTTGACACTATATGTCATGTGAATGTTGAGTTCTCTCAGTGGAGCAACAGGACCTTATTCAAAGTTTTGAAGAGTTCACCGGAAACATTTTTTCAGGGACTGGAGCATTTTGGAGTGGATAAAGAAACAATTATCAGAGAGATTGAAGAACCCACTGAAGAAGTTGACTTGCAGGCCATTTATACCGCAATTAAACAAACCTCAGTTCCGGTAGATACAGACACCGCAAAAAAACAAATATTAAATTCAATAATTTTAGCTGCGGAAAAAGGCGGCCAGCAAATAAAGTGATAATTTTGCTGTCTAAATGACACAGTCCATTTGAACGAACTGCGAAGCGAACGGGCGTGTGTTTGCGTCCCTGGTAAAATTTTTTATGCAATGAACATAGCAAATAAAATCATTGTTACAAAATCTTTTGACCAGTTTGCAGAGAATGAATTTGAGAGTCTTATTGATTTTTTGAAAGAAGCGTAAAAATACATCCAAAACGAACTCATATGCATCGGGGCAACATGTGCGGAAAATGGTTTGTGATAAAGTTCAGAATTTTGAAGCGCCCCATTTTTAAAACACCCATGGATGAAGAGTTATTTAAGAGAGTGGTTTTTTCGCAAGTGGTACTGGTATATAAGTAAAGTGGACCGGAAATCGGAAATTCTGCTGATGAATTACGGTTATCACGATCCTGACCACCCCATTGAGCTGTGCCCTGAAGATGAAAATGACAGGTTTTCCATACAACTATACCATCATCTGGTGTCCGGGGTGGACGTATCGGGTAAAGATATTTGCGAAATAGGCTCGGGCAGAGGAGGAGGCCTGGCGTATATTCACAAAAGATTCAAACCTGCCAGTTCTGTGGGAGTGGAGCTGAACAAAAAAGCGGTAAATTTCTGCAATTCTTTCTATCACTTGCCGGGCATGCGATTCCACCAGGGCGATGCCCAGGAAATTCCTTTCGAAAACGAAACCCTTGATACTGTTTTAAATGTAGAGTCTTCGCACAGGTACGATCAATTCAAGGTATTTCTGGACGAAGGGTATCGCGTCCTGAAAAAAGGGGGGTATTTGCTGCTGACAGATTTTCGCTATGATTACAATATGCAGGCTTTGGAAAGCGACTTAAAAGCCACAGACTTCGAAATTGTACATCGCGAAAACATCAATCAACAGGTGATCAATGCGCTCCGGGAGGATGATGCCCGCAGGAAAGATTTAGTAAAAAGACTTGTACCGCGTTTTATGCAAAAATTGGCGAGAAGCTTCGCAGGCGCTGTGGGGTCAAGAACGTATAAAAAATTTGCTGATGGGCGGTTCGTGTACTTTTTATATGTGCTGAGAAAGTAGTTTTTTTACAGCTATTGTCGCATAACCTCTAAAGACCGTCAAAGAGAATTCGGGTTGGGATAGCTCTGTTAGGCGTTTTGGTGCCCTGGAATGAACTAGTTACCGTATAAAATAGGATCATATCGTATTAATCTCGAATTATTGTGTTATTTTTGGAGTTTAATAACCCGGGATAATCCCAACCTTCTGATGATGAAAAACTCTGCCCTGTTGATTTTGATTGTATTTCTGGCATCCGGATGCCGCCAAGAGGCAGACCCTCTGTCTGTATTGAAGGACGGCCAATGGATTGATCTGACCTGGGCCTTTGACGAGCAATCGGTCTACTGGCCCACCAACATCCCCTTTACCCGGGATACGGTTTTTGAGGGAATGACCGAACAGGGCTACTACTATTCCTCTTTCCACTTTGCAGCTGAGGAACACGGAGGCACTCATTTTGATGCGCCGGTGCATTTTGCCGAGGGGGGTATGACCGTGGAACAGGTAGAAGTGGAGCAACTCACCGGGCCGGGAGTTCTGGTAGATGTCAGCAGTCAGGCGGCGGACAATCGCGATTATCAAATCACGGCCGAAGACCTGCAGACCTGGGAGGAGGAGCACGGACGCATACCCGATGGGGCAATCGTACTCTTTAATACCGGCTTTTGGAAATTCTACCCCGACAAGTTGGCATATACCGGCACCCACCTCTCCGGACAGGAAGGGGTCGATAATCTTTCCTTCCCGGGTATACACCCCGATGCAGCTCGCTGGCTGGTGGAGCACAGGGACATCAAGGCAGTGGGGCTGGACACTCCCAGCATCGATTACGGGAAATCCGACGACTTCATGACCCACCGCATTCTGTTTGCCCACGGCCTGACGGCCTATGAAAACCTCGCCCGCCTGGACGACCTTCCACCCAATGGGTTCTGGGTGATGGCACTGCCCATGAAAATCCGGGGAGGCAGTGGCGCCCCGCTTCGCATCGTGGCTTTCTTGCCTTAATTGGGTAAAATCAACCGAAAGCCATCGTCCAGTGGCAATGCGCCGTTTCAATGGCGTTTTAGCCATTGTTCGGGGATGTGCCGCAGGCATATGCCCGAAGCGCATAGCCACTGGACGTTCAGGGAAATGCCGGAGGCATTTCCCTGAAC
>SKYC01000034.1 GCA_007128085.1 Saprospiraceae bacterium
CAGACGATGAGGTAGAAGATACGCCATTGCAGGAGGGGCCGTATTTCAGTTGCCATCCGACCTCTCGCTTTTCCTGTGGAAGTACAGACATTGTAACCAATTTTATGGATTATGCGGAGGACGCATGCCTCGCCATGTTTACGGCAGGGCAAAAAGAGCGAATGCTGGCGAGTTTGCAATTGTTCCGACCAGACCTGTTGGAGAGCGAGGCCTGTAAGGAAAGGAACCCGCATGAAACCGAAATAGATTTAAAGGAAATTGACATAACGTACGATGAACCCGGCACTTCAGTGGTTATTATGACTTCATCCAATGAGAGAATCCCCGTTCAATTGAGTTTAATTGATTTGTCCGGACGTCTCGTTGCTGAGAAAAAAGTGATTCTATCGTATTCATACAGGCTGAATACCGAAAGACTGGCGGCGGGTATGTACATCCTTTGTCTGCGAAACAAATCGCAGAGAATTTGCGAAAAAGTCATTGTTTACTAAAAAGCAAAGTCCGATTTAAACGACAGCCGTTTTCCGGGACTTTGCAAGCATTTTCCTGGCACATTCGAGTATGTCCGTCCGCTCCAAATGCACAATTCCACCGTTCGGTCCGGGCTCTAAATGTCGGGAAATGAGATTTCCATTCAGGTGGTACTTACTCGCACCGAAGTAATTTCTTACCGTTTGTTCGTCCAATGACAATTCCCGGGCAATTTTTTTGATACTACCTGTAGGAAGTTGGTGTTTAACCGATCGCAATTCATCAAAAGAGATTTTCATAAGGCTGGTTTAGTTGGTTTTAAAGGTTGGGATAAAATTAATAAACTTTTAAGAAATTACCCAAAGAATTCATAACTTTTTTCTCAAAAATTTATGACCCTCTTCAACAATGAGAAAAACAATAATAAAAAAAGCAAAGTGTGATAAATTGAACACAGACTACCGCTCTCATTCCTAAAATTTGCCAATGTCAATGATATCGAAGATCCTCCAAATTCGATACCAAAGGACTACCGATCGACTCCCACGATAACTTCCGGTCTTCTAAAGTCCTTCAGGTCTTTACATGTAACCCGTATGCCCCCTACTGTTCAAAATCAAAACCCTCTAGATAGACTAATATTAAAGGAACTTTGCTAAATTCGCATCTTCAATTGAAAACAACTATTCATATGGAATACAAGCCCGGAACCATAGAGAAAAAGTGGCAGAATCATTGGGAAAAGGACGGTACTTATCGCTCGAAAATCGATCCTGATAAGCCCAAGTTCTACGTCCTTGATATGTTTCCATATCCTTCTGGTGCAGGCCTCCATGTAGGTCATCCCCTGGGGTATATCGCTTCTGACATCATTTCGAGATACAAGAGACACAACGGTTTTGAAGTTCTTCACCCGATGGGATTCGACGCTTTCGGATTGCCGGCAGAACAATACGCTATTCAAACCGGGATCCATCCGGCCGAATCTACCCGAACCAATATCAACAGGTACATTGAACAGTTAAAAAATATTGGGTTTGATTACGACTGGGACCGATCTTTTGCGACCTCGGATCCGGATTATTACAAGTGGACTCAATGGATTTTTGTACAAATGTACTCGCATTATTACTGCACTGAGGCGCAAAAGGCACTCCCTATTGACGAGTTGAAAACCCATTTTGAAAAATACGGAAACAGTAACGTGACTGCCTATTCCGGACAGGATCCCGAGGAGTTCACCGCTGAGGAGTGGGGCAATATGGACGGGCTCCGCAGGGATGAGTTGCTCATGAATTACCGCATGGCGTACAGGAAAAAAGCCCATGTCAACTGGTGTCCTGAATTGGGTACCGTACTGGCCAATGACGAAGTAAAGGACGGAAGATCCGAGAGAGGTGGATTTCCGGTAGAGAGAAAACCCATGTTGCAATGGTCTTTGAGAATCAGTGCCTATGCCGAAAGGTTATTGACTGACCTGGAGTCACTGGATTGGACTGAATCCCTGAAAATCATGCAGCGCAACTGGATAGGAAAGTCCGAAGGAGCCACGGTTCGCTTCGAGGTGGATGGACTGGATGAAACCGTAGAAGCCTTTACCACGCGTCCGGACACCCTTTTTGGAGTCACCTTTATGGTACTGGCTCCCGAACACCCCCTGGTGGATCAATTGTGTCCGGCTTCCAAAAAAGAAAAAGTAGAAGCCTTCCGCCGTCGTGCCGCATCACTTTCGGAAAGAGAAAGAATGGCCAATGTCGATGTAGTCAATGGTGAATTTACCGGAGGATACGTCATTCATCCAATAACAGAAAAAAAGGTTCCGGTCTGGATCAGCGATTACGTTTTGATGGACTATGGAACCGGTGCCATTATGGCTGTTCCATCTGACGACGAACGCGACCGACGCTTTGCAGAGCACTTTGATTTACCGATAGTGGAGGTATACGATAAATCCGGTGCCGACGATAATCCGGAAAAGTACAGAGCCATCAATTCCTCATTTCTCAACGGATTGGGGATAGATCAAGCCAAAAAGAAAATTACAGAATTTTTAAGGGACTCTAAAAAGGGGAAAGCGGAGAAGCGCTACAAACTCAGAGACGCCATATTTAGCAGACAGCGCTATTGGGGTGAACCCATACCCATTGTTTATGACAGGCACGGAGTTTCTTACCCGCTTAAAACCGAGGACCTCCCTCTTCAATTGCCGGATATTGATGACTACCAACCCGGCAGGGACGGCCGTTCACCCCTGTCAAAGGTCAAAGAATGGGTCGAACTTCCGGACGGATACCGAAGAGAAACAGATACCATGCCGGGTTTTGC
>SKYC01000162.1 GCA_007128085.1 Saprospiraceae bacterium
GGAAAGTTGAAGTGCTTTCCTTATTACAGCAGAGACAAGTTGCGGTTTTTACTTATGTTTTCTTTCCATTGTTGATAGAATTGGAAATGGCATCGGTTCACAATAAATGAACTCAGGTGGGTAGTCCACAACTCCTGAGAACCCGGTATGGATCCAATGATAATAGGACGGGTATTGCTGTGGCTTCATCTGAGTTCCACAAAAAATCATTTGCATCAAGCCGCACTCTCCTTTTTCTTAAACTGCTCAACCACCCATTTATATCCATCCCAACTAATGGTTAGAATCACCACCAGAGCGAGAAGATAATACTCCCCGGGATAGAATTTTTGGAGAAAAATATCCGCAACAAACAAGGCCAGTATGACCACAGCCGGGATTGCAATCTTTTTTTGATAAGAAACATTTCTGCTTTTGGGGTGCAGGTTGAGGCCGGCAACCATAAACAATATCAGCGCAGCACAGGAGATAAAGGTATTGGAAACGATGACAGGACTGGTGATTTCACCCAATGCCTGAATACTGAATACTGAAAAACAAGTACCCGCCACCTGTAATCATTATGACGCCACCCTCAATAAATTCGCGCAGCGATTTTTTCTCTTCAGGATACATACCCCTGATGAGCTTGTCGGTAAATTTGGCCTTTTCACCGAAAGAACAATCCAGATAAAAATCAGTAGCAAAATCAAGCTTAAAATGATATTCATAACGCGAGTTTTTAATCAGTAATTTGGGTCCTGGGGGAAAACTTCCAGGGAGTGTGGAAATATTTGGCGTACAGCCACCACACCAAAAAAATTATAAGAACCGAGGATAAAATTAAACCAAAAGTGGACTCGGGGTCTATCCCCAGGATTCCAAGAATATATATCATTAGAACAAATACAGCGGCCCAGCTCAGGTAAACCAAAAGGTGGTTTATCCACAGACTGCCTATTTTCCAGACCACCATATCCACGGCTATTTTCAGTAAAAAGAAAAGTCCAATGTAAAAAATAAATGCCATAATGAAGTTTTCACCCATTACTCCCTCCAGGTAATTGAAAAAGAGTTTATTCATGCCAAAAATCCCAATGAACATTCCAATTCCCCTGATAAATTTATCCAGGCTTTCCCGCTCGTTTTCGTACATTTTTCCGACTATAAACCGCGGCAGCGGAAATGATTTGATAGAGTAGAAAATAAAGAACACGATGAGGAAGACAAAGCCGATTGCATTTTCCATGGTGAATGCTATTTTTGGTTTTATTCGATGGCAGTTGAACGATCCAACTCGACCGATCCTGTAAATATCCGCTAAAATACCGTTTTTATCGGATTTGCCAACCGATAGAGGTGATTTTTTGTCTTGTTCTGAATAATCCGGGTAAAATATCTTGTGGATAGGATAAACTTCGGTTTTTTTAATCCGTAAAACAGGGGAAAAGAGCTGGCCCGGATGTTCTCTTAGGAGAGTTCTTCATTGAAATTGACCAATCGTATATTGTCCCGGACTTGTCCTCCCGGAGACTCAAAATAAATTGGAGATAGATTCCCGGAAGATAATGGGGTGTTTTATGTGTCACCCTACTGTAAAAAGGAGATTGGTGAAAATGAGATTGCAAAAAAAGTAGAAAAGTTTTTATCCTTTGCGATTCTCAAAATCCCGCATCACATCCACCAGCACCTGAACAGATTCCAGCGAAAGGGCATTGTACATAGAAGCCCTGAAACCCCCTACCGAACGGTGACCCTTGATGCCCGAAATGCCCGCACTTTTACAAACCTCGAGAAAATCGTTTTCCAAAGACTCGTAATCCTCGTTCAAAACAAAGGTGGCATTCATGCGGGATCGGTCTTCTTTTGCAGTAGTACCGCGGAAAAGAGGATTGCGATCAATCTCGCCGTAGATTAGATCCGATCGCCGGATGCTTCTCTCCTCCATCGCTTTTACCCCACCGGTTTTCTTCACCCATCGGAGATTGAGCATGGATACATAGATGGGAAATACAGGTGGTGTGTTGAAAGCCGAGTTCTTTTTAATGTGGGTCCGGTAGTCAAACATACTCGGAATGTGCCTTTCGGCCTTGCCCAGAAGTTCTTCTCGAACGATGACCAAAGTGGTGCCCGCGGGTCCCATATTCTTTTGGGCTCCTGCATAAATCAGTCCGAATTTGTCGACATCCAGGTCATAACTGAAAATATCGGAAGACATATCGGCGACTATGGGAACAGAGGTGGCCGGTATTTTTCGAAATTGAGTACCAAAAACGGTATTGTTGGTGGTGATGTGCAAATAGCTCGCATCCTCCGGCACCTGATAATTTTTCGGAATGTGGGTGTAGTTGTCCTCCTTGGAGCTTGCGATGACCTCCACATTTCCAAGGGCCTTGGCCTCTTTGATGGCTTTGTCCGACCAGGTCCCGGTATTGATGTACGCCGCTTTCCCATCAGAACTTAGCAGATTCATGGGCACCAGAGCAAATTGGGTGGAAGCCCCCCCACTTATAAATATAGACTTGTAGTTTTCCGGCAGATGTAAAAGTTCAGCAACCAACTCGAGCGCCTCATTGAGCACCGCATCGAACTCCTTGGATCGATGGGACATTTCCAAAAGAGAAAGCCCTGTATTGTGATAATCAATTACCGCTTGAGAAGCTTCCTGAAAAACCTCCGCGGGTAGAATGGAGGGTCCGGCACTGAAGTTGTGAATTTTCATCTGTTATAATTTTTACTGTATCCATGGCTGCGGACGAGAAAATTCAAAGTGAAACTTTGTGACTCTCGTTGTATATCACAGTCATGGA
>SKYC01000152.1 GCA_007128085.1 Saprospiraceae bacterium
GCCAGAGAAAGGGCAATGTCGTCCTCCAGGTTTTTGATTTTGGAGATCCGCACACCGGGCGCCGGAACAATTTCGTACAGGGTGACTGTAGGACCGATGGTGGCCCTGATTTTAACGATGTCGATTTTATAATTTGACAGCGTGTTTATGATCTGGTTTTTATTTCCTTCAAGCTCTTCCCTGTTGATGGATACCTTGCCGGAGTCGTGGGTCATCAATAGTTCGAGGTCCGGCTTTTTGTAGCCCGAAAGTTCAAGAGCCGGATCGTATTCCGTGTCGTTGTTGGTTGTATCTTCAGCAGCAACCTCCATTTCCGGGTTGACATCTTCGTCCTTGTTGATCTCAATTTCGGCATTGCTCTGGTTGTCTTCCGCGACCTCAGTTTTCGGTTGTTCAATTTCTTCTTCCTCACTATCCAGCGTAATGGTGTTATTTGGATCTTCAGTGACTGAACTATTGCCCTCCTCAGAGTCTTCCATACTCACCTCCGAGTATTCGTACGGGAGGTCGTCATCCCATCCGCGGCTCTCTTTTTTTGTTTTAGCATCATTTTGTTCCCCGGCTTGAACCTTCTCAGGATGACCCTCCTTGGATTTCCTGGAAAAATTACCCGCCAGATTCCACTTGAATTCCCTTTGGAATTGTGGAAGGGACCAGTCACGTGGGTTGACATTGAAAAGCAGTACCAGGTAAACGCCCGTGAGGAATAGCAGTAAAAAGAAAGTGCCTATTTTTCCGATAAAATCGGAAACCCATATTTGAATGGATTCACCAATGGCTCCTCCCCATGGAAAATCGCTGTCCTCGGCAATAAAATCGACTATGACCGATACCAAAACAAGAGCGTACAAAGCGTATAGAATGCCTTTGAATAGTTTTCGTACGGATCCACCAAAAATAATAATATAACCCAGTTGAAAGAGAATCACCGGTATGGCGAATGCGCCTATTCCAAATCCGTAGTAGAAAAAATAATTGGAGATAAATGCTCCGAGCCTCCCCAACCAGTTTTCTGCCTGAAGTTCGCCGTCCAACAGGTAAGAGGGATCCAGTTGTGCTACAAATGCGTTGTCGGCCTTCCAGGTAAAAATATAGGAAACCAGCGATATCAGCAGCAAAACAGACAACAGTATAAAGAACAGTCCGGTGAGCGTTTGCAAACGCTTGTCCTTCAACCAGGCGAATGAATGGTTTTTCTTTTTCCTCCCTCTTTTTGCCATATTTATCAGAATATCAACTACAAAAGTAATAAAAATCTATTATGTAGGTGGCACATTTAAAATAAATTATATATTCTGATGAAAAATAATTTAACCCGGACTGCGGGGGCAAAAGAGGAAACAGGACCTCTGCGTTGGAGGTGGTACAGGATGGTCTCGGAGAGTTTTAATTGAAGAAACCACTGTGCCCGGTTCGGTCCGAGGGCAATTGATCTTTTTGATTTTGATCGAAGACATCCGGTGGGAAATAGTAGTTCTCATCTTCGGATTCGAGTTCCGAAGGCATCTTTTTCATCTTTTCTTCCAACTCCTCTAATTCCAATCGGCCGCGAAAGAGAAAGGCTACAAATATACCAACCAGTGCGCCGAGTAAATGGCTCTCCCATGAAATTCCCTCCTCACCGGGTACAATTCCCAGAAAATATCCGCTGTAAAGCACAGTGACGACCAGGGCCAGAACAATGGATTTGACATTTCTTCGAAAAATACCGCTCCAAAATACGAAACTCACCAATCCGTAAACGACCCCACTGGCTCCTATGTGAAAGCTGGGCCTTGCAAAAATCCAGACCGACAAACCGGTGAGTAAATAAATCAGGACGAAGCCGGGTACAGCAATTTTTCTGTAAAAGAAAAAAAGAATAAAAGTGAGAATGAGAAAGGGGAGAGAATTTGAAAACAGGTGCAAAAAGTCTCCGTGGATCAGTGGTGCCGTGACAATTCCTGTCAACCCATCGGCTGTTCTTGGAAAAATACCCCATACGTGGAGACTCATTCCGCTCAGATAGCCGAATATGTGGATCAACCAAATCAGCACCACAAAGTACAGTGGAAACCGGGCTGCTGAAACTACGCGCTGTGTAAATTTTTCGTCTTTCAATGGACTGCTTTACGGCTTCAAACAGATTGGGTAGTGCTTGGGTTTAAACTTTAATAAGACTTGTACCTTCGGTACACCAATTGAATGAAATTCTTTGCCTTTTTTATCTTATCCGGATTGCCCCAATCCAGTTGGTCGGCCACTTCTCGGCTCAGGAAAAACTTGGCCTGATCGTAATTTTCGAACTCGTTCAGTTTTTTGATGGTCTGTTTAAAGAAGAGATCGTCTCCGTTGAACAATTCGTTCTTCACAAAGATTCGCTCGTTGACTCCCATGGCTTTGTTGAGATCGGTAATGGGCAATTGGCTGAGTTTCTCAGATATTTCGTGGGCTTTTTTTATTTTAAAAAGCTCCTTGATTTCGGGTTTTAAATCATTGGTCTCGGGAGACGTATCCGCACGGCTGCTCTCCACCACCTTGACTCTGGACTCAGCGGGTTCAGACACCCGTTTGGCCTCTACGGTAGCCACAGCTGCTTCTTTTCGCTCCTCCGCTATTAAATTCTCTTTTGCCGGGTTTTCTTCGCGCTCAGGCAGGGGCTGGAATTGCTCCCTTTCTGATTGCAGCTCCAAACGTTCCCTATCCTGTTGCTCTCTAGTTGGCTCAGGGGCCTTTTCACGGGCGACCGGTCTTTCGGGCGGGGCAGGTTTTTCTTTGACCGGTGAGTGAGTAACTGACTTTTGTCTGA
>SKYC01000062.1 GCA_007128085.1 Saprospiraceae bacterium
AAATGTTCGATCGCACGGATACGGATATTGCCCCGTGGAAAGTGATCGTAGCAGACGATAAAAGTAAAGCCAGAATGGAGGCCATCCAATACGTTTTGGACTGCATTCCCTATGAAAAAAGGGAGCCGGAGAACACATAAACCAAACCGTTTTTTTCGTTAAAAATGATGAGGTTTGGAATGAGGTATAGGTTGAAGGATACAAAGCGGAAAAAATATTTCTCAACTGTGGTCATGAGTTTCGAAAAATGCTGAACCAGAAAAACTGAATACCTATCATGGCTAAATTACTCATTGTCATTGGAATTATTCTCATTGCCATAGGCCTAGGCTGGCACTATGGGCTAAAATTGCCTTCCTGGGTGGGCAGATTGCCGGGAGACATTCACATCCAGCGCGAAAATTTTAGTTTTTACTTCCCATTAACCACTAGCATACTGGCCAGTATTCTTTTGATGATTCTCCTTTATATTTTCAGGAGTTTGCGTTAGCCCGCGCTATTGATTGGATGCGTTGATGGTCGGCAAACTCCAATTGTATCTCACTGCAAGTATGCGAATGCATATTACAATCAGACTCGTCATTATATAGATTATGTCCTGCTCCCAACCCGTCCCTAATAAAATAATAAAAGTAACTCCCCCTGCCACCGAGGCCAATGCATAGATTTCCTTTTGAAAAATAACAGGGACTTCATTACAGAGCACATCGCGTAAAACACCTCCAAAACTCGCCGACATCGTTCCCAGCATGATACAAATTATGGGATGTAAGCCGGCCTGCATTCCCAATTCCACCCCGGTAATGGTAAACAATCCCAAACCGATGGTGTCGAAGAGAAAAAAAGTCTTTCGGAGGTAGTGCAATCGCTGCCGCAAAATGAAAGTGACAATAATTGCTCCAATAATAACGTACAGGTAATTCATGTCCTGCATCCAGCCCACGGGTGTTCGCCCAATGAGCATATCTCTGAGCGTTCCCCCTCCAATAGCAGTCGTTATCCCAATGATGAATACCCCAAAGGGATCCAACCTCCTGTGCATACCGGCCAGAGCACCCGATATGGCAAAAACGGCCGTACCAATAAGATCCAGGACATCAAAAATTCCCATAGAAAATTATTTTAGGTCTCAGTGTGGGGAAGGGAGGAAGTCAGGGAACCGGGTGGGATTAGCTCTTCTACCGGCATATCCGGCATGAGTTGCATTCCTGTCATGCCGAGTTCATCTGCTGCTTTGACATTGACCTCCAGGTCATCAATAAATACCGTATCCTGAGGCCTCCACCCCAATTCATTCAAGACCTTTTGAAAGCATTCCGGTTCCGGTTTTCGACAACCGATTTGATGGGAGTAAAATATTTTTTCGAAAAATACCTTTTCAAAATCACAGTCGGGGTGATCCTTTTTTAAATAAGACCGCACCCAGGATATATGCAGATCGTTGGTGTTGCTTAGAACCGCCATCCGATGGTGTTTTTTCATCTCTGCCAACCACTCCATCCTCCGCACCGGAATACCCTTCAACATGGCGTTCCACGCATCAATTACATCGCCTGCCTGGACCTCCCGTTTGCTCAGCTTCAATATGGCATTGATAAAGAGTTCGTCGCTGAGTTCACCCCTTTCGTAGCGGGACACAATCTGGTTTATTTTTTCTTCTGCACTCTCTGTATACTCATCGTCAATCAAAGCCCGGAGCTTGCGGAAGGTTTCCGGAATATCCAGGTCAATCAGTACATTGCCGAGATCGAATAGTATATTTTTTGCGGTCATTTCTGGCTTTTTATCCCCGGTTACACTCAAAAGTTCATTCCTCAATCACTTCCAAACCCAAAAGGACCTCAAAAGTAATACAATGCGAATAGCCTTGCAAGGAAATGGGTTCCGGAATGGTAGATTCTTACGGAGAGAATAAGGAGATCATCAACGATGTATTTAGTATATTGAAAAAGAGAAAAGCCCTGGATTCCGGGTTAAATTAGGCCTATCAGCCCACAATAGATGAAACTGATCGTGATTTTTAAATATTGTCGGGGCTCCTAATGTAAGATAACGCTCTATAGAAAGGCTGTACAGGACATTATACCATTTTTTATTTGAAAGTACACTATATTTTTTTAACTTTGGATAATGTTTTTAACGTAAACTCCACACTATGGCAGGCCCAGACATCCTGAGAAAAGCTTACCAGAGAAATCAAAAGGCATTAAAATTGCGCCCCTCACTTGGAAAGAAAACAGTTTCAACTAAAGTGCGGTTGTACAATGGAACTACCTGCGAGGTAGAACACAAGCATTGGAAGTTTAAAGTGGATATTGGAATAGATGAAGGGGGAAACGATGCCGGTCCCGGGCCCGGGATTCTGGAACGCGGGGCGCTGGGCAGTTGTCTGGCCATAGGTTACTCCCAGCAGGCTGCCCTGATGAATGTACCGATTGATCATTTGGAAATTGAAGTGGAGTCTGATTTTGATGCCAGGGGAATGTTGGCCATCGATGATCGACCTCCCGGTTTTGAAGCGCTGAGGATCAAAGTTTACATTGAGAGTCCGGCGAGCCGGGAGGAAGTGCAGAAGGTGATAGAGAAAGCGGAGAAACACAGTCCCGTCCTGGATGATTTCAGGCGGGCTATTCCCGTCGAAAGAGAGATTACTTTTGTTTCTGAAAATGAGAAAAAACAGATATTATGAAGCCCGATTTTCAAAGAAGAGTTCAGCGCTACGGCTGGGACAAAGCCGCACAGTATTACGAAGAGTCCTGGAGGAAACAACTCAAGCCCGCACGGGAC
>SKYC01000110.1 GCA_007128085.1 Saprospiraceae bacterium
CACATGAAAGCTTGGTTTTTTTCGTAAAAAAAATTAAGTTTGCATGCAATATTTTATTTCATAAAAGCAATACTATGGACTTTAAAGGACTTTTTAAAACAGGGCCAATCAAAGCCTATTTTCTGATTCGGATTATTCTGGGATATGTATTTTTGGTAGCTGGTCTTCAGAAGTTTATTTTCCCGGATGCCATGGGCCCCGGGAGATTTGAAGAAATGGGCTATGCCAATCCGGAGTTTATAGCGTATTTCGTTGGGACGTTTGAAGTCCTGGGAGCTGTACTTATTTTGATTGGATTGTTTTCCCGATTTGCAGCTGTACCGCTCATTTTTATCATGATAGTGGCCATCGCAACCACGAAGTTTCCCATTATCACTGAAGATGGTTTTTGGCCGTTTTTTCATGCCATAAGACTGGACTTCAGTATGTTGCTCGCTGCACTTTTTGTTTTGGTCAACGGTTCGGGTAAAAAGTCCCTGGATTACATTCTCTTCGATGACAAGGAGGACAGATCCTTTGAGGACGAGGATTGAGTGCGATGTAGTTATACAGAATAAAGGGAAGTGAAATTTTGATGTGCGTTGAATGACGGCGGGTTAATCGGGTAAACCGACAGCCACCCATCCCCTTAGTTTTCGCACGACTACTTCCGCTCCCATTTCATTTTGAAGTGTGCAATTCAATTCAATAAGCAATGCCCTCGTGGGTTGATTGAGGTGATTGGATAGGTACATTTTTTGCTCGAGTATTTCAAGAGTGGCTCCCTCTTCCTGCTGAGGTGAGAGTATCCAGCTGACCCCCTTCGCATCGGTATATTCAAATCTAAACGTACCTGCCTGTACAAAGTCTAGAGAATTCCTTTCAGGTTGCCATTGTGCGCTGAGGTTTATGTGATTGGCATAGGTCGAAAAAGATCCCGAATTTTCATCCAGCACCAGTTCTTTTTTATGAGAGAACAATCGACCTCTGGAGTCCTTGGCTTTCAACTCATAGGTTCCGGGAGATCGAACGGTGTACTCAGCATTTTCACTGAAGTGATCATCCCATTTGTAGAGATAATCTGAATTGGGATGGCTCATTCTGGCTCGCAAGGTTACTTTTTCATTTAAGAGGGCTTCCACCACCCAGTTGGCAGTCGGAATCCAACCACTTTGGTTTTCAGATATCTCGGAGCAAAATACTCCCTTTTTCATCTGTGGGGTTTGATACTCTACGCAAGCGGTAATGGCTTCTTTCCTGTTGAGTTCTATTTCTAAAAGACTTCCGGCGGTTTGTTGCAAGTGGTGGTTTTTAACATAGGTTTTCAATACCTCCAGGGTGTCATTGCTCCCCACTTCGATCTCCAGCGGATAGCGGGTTATTTTTTTCCCTGCCGTATTGTAGGGGTTCCAATGACTTTTTTCCAATATTTGGTTTGCCGGTAAAGGCAGAGCCCTACCCTCAAATTCGGGTCGAAATGCCAGGTAAAAAGAGGGACCCTCATTGGGGAATTCCGGCCCGAGGTAACCTGAAAATTCCCATATGGAGTCCGATTCAAAACCCCTGTATTCTGCATTGGTTCGCATGACATGCCCCTCTTTTTGAATCCCGATAAACACCTTTTCGCCATCGATCTCTCCCTCCAAACTAAAGGGAATGCCCTCAATACTGGCTTCGGGTATTTCGACCTTTTCACAAGCCGTAAAAAATCCGACGAACATCAAAGAAATCAACAAAAAACGGTGTACCATCTGTTTAACTTTTTTTCTTTTAATTTTCCCGTGACTTTTGAGCAAGTCCATTTTACATGCAGTTAAAAGCACGGACATTAATGGGTTTTATCTAAAATGATATTTCAAAAAAACGGTCAATTGATATTTATTTTCTCTCAATTCCCATGGATTTTTTTCCTCGGGTAAATGCGTTGAATATAAACTTTCCGGAAGCGGTTGATGATGGGTGTCGATCCACCCTCCGGGCATATATTCCAGCGACATCCCCATTGACCACTCATGCGTAAGCATTCGCTCAAACCCCAGATCCAGGGAGGGTACGATGTTTTGAAAACCCTCTCGACCTGTCCATCCCTGCTTGAGTTTTTCTTCAATAACACCGGATGCAAGATTCGATGGATTGGGGGTATAGCGAATCAACTCCCCTCTGACAGCCAGCAGGAAATGGATCGAGCTGCCACCGTAAAATGTCCACGGACCGCGTATGATTCCGAGATGGAAGTGGGGTCCGGCATAAACAGCAGATCCGGGACGCATTTGATACCCGTACCCCTTTCTTTCAAACTCAAAAACCCATTGAGGGTGGTCGAGTTGAACACCGTAATTTCCGCGCCTCCACAATAGGCCCAGTCCGGTATTGATATACCACTTCCGCTCAAATTCTATACTGAGTTGTCCTCCCAGACGACCACCCAGGAATAGGTGCTCATTGGCCGTTGCAAATGGATGGATAAGTACCTGGCCACCCAAGCTAAAACGAGTTTGAATGAATGTTTTTTCTATGGGTAGACTGGGGAATGGGTGATCCTTGACCCTACCGTCTGCCGGGGATAAGTTGACCGCTTCGAGCAGGTCAATGTTTCCGGTGAGCAGACTCACAGGCGACTCTGCATGTAAAGAGGGGAGGGTGACATCTTTTAGGGTTTTTCCTGATTCCAGCTCAGGAAAGGATTTTCCCTGTCTGTCTGTACTCGATATCAGGGGATAGGAAACCCCCGCTTCATCGGACTTGTCAGAGACTGATCCATGTATTGTGCGTGCATTTTTTTCCGCGGCCAGGGCATTCAAA
>SKYC01000272.1 GCA_007128085.1 Saprospiraceae bacterium
GATTGGAAGCCGCTATCTTAACGTAATCCAGCCCGGCATCGTCAAGCATTTTTCGGGACTCTTTGGCCAGGTAGGCCAGGTCTCCGCTGTCGAGGCGGATGCCCAACAATTTTTGCCCCCGCTCTTCCATTTCCCTGGCCACGGCAATGGCATTGGGCAGACCACTTTTAAGGGTATTGTAGGTATCTACCAACAACACGCAATTTTCGGGTCGGTACCTGGCAAAATCCCTAAAGGCCTCCAATTCATCTTTATAACTCTGAACAAAAGAGTGTGCCATGGTGCCGGAGGCCTGCAAGCCGAAATCGCGGGCAGCGCGCACATTGCTCGTGGCCGTGAATCCACCGATAACAGCTGCCCGGGCTGCGTAATAACCTGCGGGACCCTGTGCTCTTCGCAAGCCGAAATCCACCAGTTGCGCTTCGCCGGCTACTTGCTGCATACGGCTGGCTTTGGTGGCGATGAGGGTTTGGAAGTTGAGAATATTCAACAATAGGGTTTCCAGAATCTGGGCTTCAAGCAGAGTGGATTCTACTTGCAGTACCGGACGGTTTGGAAATACGATGTCCCCTTCGCGTGACGAAAAAATCCGGCCGTTAAAGCGAAAGGATTCCAGGTACTTCAGGAATTCTTCGGAAAAACCGTTTTTACGCAAAAATGCGATGTCTTCCTGGTCGAAATGCAGGTTTTCAACCACCTCGAGCAGCGTATCCAGGCCACAAAAAACAGCGTATCCTCCACCGAAGGGCAGTTTTCGAAAAAAGTAATCGAAGACGGCGGATTCACTCACCCTTTTCGTTTCAAAGTACACCTGTGCCATGCTGAGCTGGTACAGGTCGGTATAAGTTGCGGTATAGCGTATCACGATTTAAATTTTTGGTTCAGATAATTCTCATGCGCCCTGTAGTCTCGGTTGGAAAACAACACCATGGCAATGCGTTTCAGCGATTTAAGACGGCCGGCATGGGCTGTGATGGTATCTATGGCGAGGGGAATGGCTTCCTCTATCGGGTAGCCAAAAGCACCGGTCGAAATGGCGGGAAAAGCGATGGAAGAAATTTCCTTTTTCTCCGCCAGCTTCAAAGCGTTTCGGTAACAGTCGGCCAGTAATTGATCTTCGGGTCGATCCACTCCATAGACCGGACCGAGGCAGTGAATGACGTATAGATTGGGAAGATTGTGCGCCCCCGTGATGACTGCTTCTCCCGGTTTAATAGGAGCCAAAGGGCGGCATTCCTTTTCCAAACCCGGTCCGGCAGCCCTGTGGATGGCGCCTGCCACCCCTCCACCCATGCGCAATTGGGCATTGGCGGCATTGACCACCGCCTCTATATCTGATTGCTGAGCAATGTCTCCATTTCTCAGTTCCAGTTCAATTGCGTCGATTTTACAGGTGGTCATGTCTATGGTTTTCGATGGTTGCTTATGACTCAACAAGATAGGATTTTTTGAACAAACAGCCGAATTTAATGGATGTTGAACCTCTCAAAAGTCTCTGCATCCGGGGCGAAAAAGCCGGGGTCTATTGTGGGGAAATCAGATTTAAAAACCGATTCCGAATGAGAGTGAGTTGGGGGGTCAATAAAGAATGGAGACCTTGACTTTTTCAATCCGTCGCTGAGTGACCGCCAGGGCTTTGAACTTAAAAGCGCCTACCGTTATTTCCTGTTCCTGTTTGGGCAATTTACCCAGGAGTTCCAGTATGAGGCCGGCAATGGTATCCGACTCGCCGCGTATGTTATCAAAGGTATTGGTATCAATGGACATAATTCTGCAGACGTCGTTGAGTTGGGTTTTACCTTCAAAAATGAAATTGCGGTTGTCCAGTTTTACAAAATCGTGTTCCTCGTCGGCGTCGAATTCGTCTCTGATTTCCCCGATTACTTCCTCCATGATGTCTTCCAGTGTCACTATGCCTGAGCAACCGCCGTATTCATCGACTACAATGCCCATGTGCAGACGCTTTTGCTGAAACTCTTTCAGCAGCTCGTTGATCTTTTTATTTTCCGTTACGTAAATCAAATTACTTCTGATGAGCTCCTGCCACTCGGACTGATTGCCCTTTTCTATTTTTCCCACCAGATCTTTGATGTAGAGCAGGCCGACGAGGTTGTCCATATCGTCTTTGTAAACGGGAAGTCTGGAGTAACCGGATTCTCGGATGATGTCGAACACCTGATCCAATTCAGCGGAAAAATCAACCCCTACGACATTGACTCTAGGCGTCATGATTTGTTTGACGTAAACGTCTCCGAATTTAACAATGCTTTTGAGGATGTCCACTTCCGATTCGGAGTCCATATCGTGGCTGACTGTCAGGTCAATGGCTCTGTCAATTTCTTCTTTGCGGGTAACGGTGTCACCACTCATGCGGTTGGACGAGATTCTTCGCTCCATTTTATTGGACCAGCGTACGAGTAATTTTGAAAATGGCCACAGCAGATTTTTGAAAAAGTTGAGCGGATGGGCCATCAGACGCGCCAATTTGAGGTTGTTGACCTTGGCGTAAACCTTTGGAGTGACTTCGCCCAGTACAACCAGTAAAAAGGTAACTCCTGCGATGGTGACGAAAAAGTTGAAACCCCTGGTCAGTGAAGGGATATACACTTCCAATGCGGGTATCCACTCTGCCAGGTGGAGGGACCACTGTTGAAAGGTGGTTTCCGGAATGGTTCGCCAAAGGATGAAGTCTGAGAGTACAACTATGGCAATATTGATGAAATTATTCAAGATCAAAATGGTTGCCAGTAGCGTTCGGGGGGTTTCTTTGAGTTTGAGAATTTTTGAGGAAATCGCGTCGTAATTCTCACTTTTTAGATCGGCAATTTGCTTGGGGCTGAGGGAAAAATATGCGACCTCTGATCCGGAAACAAGTCCGGAACAAAACAACAAAATGAGGAGAAGTAAAAGGGGTATGGCCATTTCAAACCCCAATGGAGCGGCAAGAAAAATTGCTCCTAAAGCCAATTGTCCGGGATCGGGAGGTTCAGGGTCCAAGTTGTTTTAATTTTGGTAAAAAAAAGAGCGGGTCTTAAAAGGGCAGATCGTCCTCTTCTCCACCATTGGTTTTGTCGTTATCCTGACCTTGATCTGAATGGTCAGATCCGGGGTCGCTCTCCGCTGTGGGGAAGCCATCGCCTTCCGTTTTTGAAGACCGCTCTACGCGCTCCATTGTTTTCAGTGTATAGGCTACTACATCGGTGACATAGCGTTCAATTCCTTCGCTGTCCTGATACTTTCTGTGGGTGATTTTACCTTCGACAAATACCAGACTTCCTTTTTTTAGGTCTCTTTCGGCCTTATCTGCAAGGCCTCTCCATGCCACGATATCGTGCCATTCGGTCTTTTGTTGCCACTCACCGTTTCTGTCTTTGTAGTTCTCATTGGTAGCTATGGGAAATCGAGCCACACTGACTCCGCTTTCCAGTGTTCTGATTTCAGGGTCTTTTCCCAGGTTTCCTATCAAAATTACCTTGTTGTACATGATGTGTCTTTTATCTGTTATCTGTAAAGATATGAAAATATTTTTTCATCAGACGGTGAAAGGCAAATTTCGGAAAGTTTTCGTAATTGACCAAGGTCAGTTGATCCTTTTTTAATTCCGTAAAATCGGGCACTTCTACCCGGTAAAAATTGGCCGTGACAGCTCTGTGGGTGAGTTGGTGTTTGATCTGAACGGGCTCATGAGCGCTAAAAATTTTCAGTTTAAAGTGATCGTTCAGGTGGGTTTTTAAATCCTCTCTATCCGGCAGCCTTGGAAATTCGTAAAGACCGGGCCAAATCCCTTCGGTCGGTCGCCTGTGTATGAGTGTTTGCTTTCCGTTGGTGATGTGGAGGTAGGTAATGGCCCATTTCTTTTTGGCTGTTTTTTTCTTTTTCAGAGGAAGCTGTGCTACAGAACCGGACAGATAGGCCCCACACTGGCTATTCAAGGGGCAATGGTCACAGAGTGGGTTTGCGGGTTTGCAAACGGTGGCACCAAAGTCCATGATGGCCTGGTTAAATTTAGCGGGATGGTCGCGGTCGATAAGTTCATTGGCCAGTTTTTCAAATTCTTTTCGACCACGGCTGTTATCGGTGGGCAAATAAATTTCAAAAAAGCGGGCGAGGAGGCGAAATACATTGCCGTCAAGAACGGCATGGGGCAAACCCAGAGCAAATGAAGTAATGGCCGCTGCAGTGTATGGACCCACTCCGGGAAGATCCAACCAGTCATCGTAATGCCGGGGAAATACACCGTCCTTCTCGAACTGAATGACCTTTGCTGCCCGGTGGAGATTTTTTGCCCGGTGGTAATAACCGAGTCCCTGCCAATACCTCATCACCTCTTCCTCTGGCGCTTCTGCCAGGGATTTGAGATCGGGAAATTGCCCGACAAAGCGTTCAAAATAAGGAACCACCTGGTCGGCGCGGGTTTGCTGCAGCATAATTTCTGACAACCAAATAGAGTAAATATCGGCATTGGCCTTCCAGGGAAGGGGGCGGTCATCCGGATGGTACCACTCCATGAGTTGTTCTCTGAAAAAAAGTCGATTTTGTCGATTGGATTTTATTGTTTCCATGCTTTGATTCGAGGGTGAAACAAATTATAGGGGATAACCATTATTGCGCAGCAACTGCTCGCTGACTTCCCAGAGTTTTTTGGCTTTTTGATCGTCCCGCGCTTTAGAAGAGGGAGTTTTTACCTTTTTGTTTTTGAAATACTTACCGCTCTCCCGGTCGATCTGTTGATCGGTGGCCAGAAAAACGGAGGTGGCCGCTCCTTTTTCGGAGGAAATCATCAGGAAGCTGAAGACATTTACCAACATACCCAGCAGCCCGCGAACGGGGGAAAAGAAATTGGTTTTCACCACACCCGGATGAAGGGCAAAAGAACTCAATCCCTTGTCATTGTATCGCCTGTGCAACTCCCGGGTAAAGTAGATATTGCAGAGTTTTCCGTCACCGTACGTTTTCCAGCTGTGGTATTTACTCTCTGCCTGCAGGTCTTCAAAATTTAAGTTTCCGTACTTGTGGGCTTCAGATGACACGTTGATGATCCGCGCCCCACCTCGCAACAACAGATCCATCACACTGAGGGTGAGGGCAAAGTGACCGAGATGGTTGACGCCAAAGGTCTTTTCAAAGCCGTCTTTGGTGGTTTCTCTTTTGGTGAAGATTCCACCGGCATTGTTGATCAATACGTCAATGGAATCCAATTGTTCTTTTAGGTTTTGAGCGGCTTTATGGACGCTTGACAACTCAGCGAGGTCGCAGTGGATATATTCGATCTCCTTTGGAAGTTGACCCTCGTCCTTCAGCTCCTTCGCGCGGTCTGTATTTCTGATCAATCCGATGACGCGGTGACCTATTTCATTCAGCTTTCGCGCAGTTTCCAACCCTATCCCGGAGGTGATTCCGGTAATTACTATGGTATGATTCATGGTGATCTAACAGCTGTGGCAGGTAAAATGTTAACCCGGGTGTGAAGTCCGATTGATTGGCGAATGAGTTGCTGACGGAACCGAGCCGGGCAGGGAATGACAGGCCCGGGATTGGGTAACACGAGCCGTTATGCCAAAAAACCGCGGACAAGTCGTAAATTTGCAGTAGAATTTAAATAAAAAATCAACCATGATAAAGATACTGGGATTGCTATCGTTTTTAGTATTACTCAATAGCCTGGAGATGCAAGCACAAAATGAAAAATTGTACTACGCCTTTGACCCGCTTTGCGGATGGTGTTTTGGTTTCAGCCCCGAATTTGAAAAGCTGTACGAAGAGTACGGCGACGAGTTGGAATTCGAAGTCATTTCGGGAGGAATGGTCACCGGGGATCGCGTGGGTCCGATAGGTGAAACGGCTCCGTACATAAAGGAGGCCTACAAAACGGTGGAGCAAAGCTCCGGTGTAGAGTTTGGCCGGGCCTTTCTGGATCATTTATTCCACGACGGCAGCCATGTATTTTCCTCCATTGAACCATCCATAGCACTGGCCGTGGTCAAGGAATTAAAACCCGGAGAGCAGGTTCGCTTTGCCTCGTATTTACACCGCGCGGTATACGTCGACGGATTGCCTCCGGTAGAGTTTGAATCCTATGTTTCCTACGCAGAAAAAATAGGCATCGACCGGGAGACCTTTTTGGAATACTGCGGCAAAGACGAGATGCGAGAGCGTGCCGAGGCCGATTTCCAGCGGTCTTCAGATCTCGGAGTCGACGGTTTCCCGACGATTTTATACTCCGACGGAGGCGAACTGCAAATCATCAGCCGTGGCTACACTTCAGCCAGGGAAGTGAGCAGGCGATTGAATGCAGTGCGCCGAGGCCGTTAAAAAGCATCCGTTACTGAAGCAGTTCCAGATTTCTGTTCACAAACTTTTCCAACTCTTCTCCGGAGAGCATATTCTGATTGAGTCTGGCCAGGTCAAAGAGGGTTTGTACCAATTGCTTTTTCTTTTCGGGACTCCTCATTTTCAGCAATTTCTGAGAGAAGATGGGGTGGTTGGTATTGACCACCACATTGGACATATCCCCCATTGAGGCATTCATGCCTTGCATGGCCTGCATTTCCTGCATTCTCCTCAAAAACTCCGGTCTCACGATAACCACCGGTTGCTCGCGCGGAGTCAGCGGTTTCAGTTCGAGCCGCAGACCACTTTTTTCTGTATCGATCTCACTTTCGAACAATTCCTTGAGTTTTTCCTCATCTTTTTCACTGAGGACCGAATCAATTTTTTCATCTTTATCGATGAGGTTATCGATGGTATCGGCATCCACTCTTTTAAACCGGAAGTCCTGGTTTTTGTGTTCCAGGTGTTGCATAAAGTGATTGTCGATGACCTGATCCATGACCAGAACTTCGTAGCCCCGGTTGGTAGCGGAATTGATAAAAGACTTCTGCGCCTGTTCGTTAGAGGCGTAAAGAAGCGTCAACATATCGTTTTTGTCTTTCTGCTCCTGTTTGACAGCCTCTTTGTGTTCCTCCAGCGTGTAGTACTTGCCCTCTGTGTTTTTCAGGAGGACAAAAGACAAGGCCTTGTCGTAGAATTTTTCTTCGGTAATCATTCCGTATTTGACGAAAATCCCAAACTGATCCCATTTGGATTCAAACTCTTCCCGGCTGTCATTGAAGATTTCCCTGAGTTTTTCCGCCACTTTTTTGGTGATGTAGCCCGTGATTTTGCGCACATTCTGATCGGTTTGCAAATAGCTTCTGGATACATTGAGCGGAATATCGGGAGAGTCGATGACACCGTGGAGGTGCATGAGAAATGGGGGCAGTATATTGCTCACCTCGTCGGTTACGTACACCTGGTTGCTGTAGAGTTTGATTTTGTTTTTTTCCGGCTCCACCATGGAATTTTCCAATCTGGGAAAATACAGTACTCCATTGAGGTTAAAGGGGTAGTCGATATTGAGGTGAATCCAGAACAAGGGTGGTTGAGCAAAGGGGTAGAGTTCTTTGTAAAAATTCTTGTAATCCTCGTCCTTGAGTTCGTTGGGATTCTTTTTCCAGAGTGGATTTGGGTTGTTGATGATGTTGTCGACTTCTCTGGTCACCGTTTTGGCGTCCTCTCCTTCACCAACCGTTTCCTGTTCTTCCCTCTTACCAAATCGGATGGGGATGGGCAGAAATCCGCAGTATTTTTTGAGCAATCCCTCCAGTCTTTCTTTTTCGAGGTACTCTTCACCGTCTTCCCCTATGTGAAGAACGATGTCCGTCCCCCGGTCATCTTTCTCAGTTTTCTCCAAGGTGTAAGAAGGGTCGCCCGTACAACTCCATTCAACGGCATCCTCCTCTTCTCTGTAAGAGCGGCTGATCACATCCACTTTTTTGGCCACCATGAAGGCGGAGTAAAAGCCCAGGCCAAAATGGCCGATGATACTGCTGTCCTCTTTGTATTTTTCTAAAAATTCTGAAGCACTTGAAAAAGCCACTTGATTGAGGTACTTTTTAATTTCCTCTGCCGACATACCAATACCCCGGTCTCTGATCGTAATGGTCTTGTCCTCTTTGGATAGAATGACGTCAATGGTCAAATCGCCCAGTTCTCCTTTAAATTCGCCCTTATTGGACAGCACTCTCAGTTTATTGGTGGCGTCCACTGCATTGGAAACCAGCTCCCGCAAAAAGATTTCCTGTTCTGAATACAGGAATTTTTTTATGATGGGAAATATGTTTTCGGTTTGTACAGAAATGTTTCCTTTTTCCATGTTGACTTTTTTTTGAGAAAATATTTCAATAACTGTTCCAAAGGCATTTTATCTGACAAATGGTCAATATTGTGCACAAAATATTGATAGTCAATGAGCTTATTGGTGACAAGTTCAGTAATAATGTCAGGCAGTAAAAAAAAACTGAAAAACAAATGGCGATTGTCTATAATATTTGGCAAGGTTTATGCAGTAAAAAGGGCATACAGCTTTTGTATTTAGCAAACTTTTAATTAAGTTTCTGCTGATGAAGGCCGGTTCACTGGGGGGTAGAACCGGTCTTTTTTGTTTGTGAACCGCCTTCCTTTTCCACATTTTTCCTATATTTACTGTTGAGTTGCTTCGTAACGGGCTTGTGCTATTTGGAAAAAAGACAGCGCCGGGGTATTAAAACGCCGACACGGCCGTCACCTACTTTGGATATAAATGGAAAAACAGGGGAGTGCAATGACAGAAAAAGGGACAATCAAGGCAAAGGCGATCATAAAACTTCGCACAGCAGTGCTAATTATTCTGTTGGCGTTGGCGGGTGATTCCGCTCAGGCGCAGGTGCAACACAATTTTTTCGGTGATGATTACCTCAGTTTTCGAGAAAACCACAACTGGATTGCGAACAGCCGGATAGAAAAGTTGTATGTAGTAAAAGAAGAGTTGGAGACGAATGAACTGAAGGCGGTTGTGATTCACTACGATCACAATGGTTTGCCGGTTTTGGAACAAGTGGGTCGAGTCGACAGTGACTGGAGTCCGGGAGAAGAAATGGAACACTTGGCGGAGAGGCACTTTATGTACGTGATGGATGAGTTGTTCCTGAGACAGGAAATCACGAAAATTGAGCATCGAGGGGGATCCGCAGGAGATACCCTGAGTCGGAGTTTGCGTTTCATCAATTACTTCAACAGGGGGCAATACGAAACCCGAGACGGTCAGGTTTTTAAATTCGAGTTTGCTCCCGGAAGTAAAATAAGCAAGATAGAAATTCAAACCGGTGAAAACAACAAATTTCTCCACTTTGATTATCAAAACAGCCAATTGATTTCCGTGGCAGAAGAAAGGATCTTAAGTGGAGGCGATACCGTCCTGGTGAGGGTAGCAGAGTACGAATACGATTACAGCCATCGCCCGTCGGAAATAGTGGTTCGAGCGGAAGACCAAATCAAGAGGACCGTGCTGAGATACGACCGCCATGCCTTTCCTGAAAGTGCTGAGATTTACAAAAACGATGAGCTCGTTCAAAAGCAGCGGTTCTTTTTTGTGCGCAAAGAATGAGTTATTTTTATCCCACCAATCGGAAAATCATCCGGGAGTAAATTAAGTATTTCCTTTTTTAATCGATTCCACCAACCGGGTTTACGGTCGATGATCGCTTTTTACATTGAGGCCAAAACCCGCTTTCTCCAGAGCGCGCCAAAAACCCGGGAAAGATTTGTTGACAACCTCCGGATTTTCGAGTACCACTTGATTTTTTTTACAGGCGAGCAGGCTCATAGCCATGGCAAATCGATGGTCGTCATAGGTGGGCATGCGGGTATTGTTGTTCAACCTCAAACGCTGTGGGGCATCGAAAAACAACTCATCTTCAGAACGGGTTTCGATCAGCTTCCCACCGCAATTTACCACCCATTCTTTGAGCTTGTCTAATCGCCTCGTTTCTTTCAGGTTGAGATTGTAACAGCCGCTGAATCTGGCTTTGATGCCGGCCCGAAGACAGAAAAAGGTCATGGTTTGGGCGAGGTCTGGTTGAGCGGTGAAATCCAGCTCCAGGACCGTGCCCGAAAAATAGGAAGGCCTGTCTATCCAAACAGTGAGTCCCCTTTGACTAAATTCAGATAGCAGGCCCATGTTTTTGAACCAGCCCAGTACTTCGGCATCTCCCTGAAGATGGCTTTTTTCCAATCCCCTCAGGTGCAATTGGCCTTTACCCTCGAGGAGGGGCATACCCAAAAAGTAGGAGGCCGCGCTCCAGTCTCTTTCAAGTTTATCGGGGATATTGCGGTATTTTCCTTCCTCAACTCTGATGGTTTCGCCCTGTCGGGTGAAGATCGCTCCGCAATCCTTCATCAGTTGGAGGGTCATTTCTATATAGGGGCGTGAGAGTATTTTACCATCCGGTATTATTTCCACGCCATGTTTCACATAAGGCGCGATCATGAGAAGGGCGGAGATAAACTGACTGCTGATGTCGGCCTGTATTTTTACAGGGGCGGTAGACTTTAGGGGGCGGCCTTCAACCAGTAGGGGTGGATATCCCTTTTCATTCAGATATTTTATTTTTGCGCCCAATTGCCTTAGGGCATCTACGAGGGGGGAAACGGGGCGTCGGTGCATGCGATCGCTTCCTCTGATTTCCCACTTTCCCGGCCGGAGGGCGGAGGCAGCCAGTAAAAACCGGAATGCAGTGCCGGCATGCCCCACATCCAATTGGGGCGTAGGATGAGACAATCCCCCCAGCA
>SKYC01000401.1 GCA_007128085.1 Saprospiraceae bacterium
GACTACCTCCAACTCTGACTGCGGGACAGCGCAATTGATCAGGCGCTCACCCCAGACAGAAAATTCAATTTTAGTTGTATCTACTACCACCTCCATAAATGCATCGACCACGCAATCGGTTTCTGTATTAATTACTTCCAGCCGATAGGATCCTTCCTCACTTACTGTAATTTCCCGTTGGTGAGAAAAAGCAGAGTCAGCGGGTAGCAAAAACCAACTAAATTGGTAGTCCCCTGAACTCAAAACCTGTGGGACAACACTTTTTTCAGTTTGATCGCAATTGAGATAAACACTGTCCGGTAAATTTATCTCGGGATAAAACCTGTTGTCCATCACATCTATACTATCCACAAATGTGCATTTACTGATGGGGTGTTCAACTTCAAGAAAATACCTTCCCGGATCAGCTGCTTCAATGAGCTGTTGATCGGGTTCAGAAACAATCTGACCATCGGGACTGTACCACATAAATGAAAGGGAGCTGTCCGAAAACACCATTTCTTCCCCCAACACAACTGTAAGAGTCGAACAATAAAAATCTAAATTTTCTCCCAAATCGATAAAAGGCTCATCCAGGTGCTCTACTACTTCAATGGAATCGGTAAAATGACACCTGCCCGTGTCGTCGTAAGCGTGAAAGTAATACCAACCACCTGACTCTACTGCGAGGTTTTCTAATGAATCAGATTCGTACAGTATGTTTCCCTGTTGATTTTTCCATTGAAAAAAAGCTCGAAAATGATTATCAAACACGTCTGCCCCAAGCTCAACTTCAGGGATTTCACAGTTCAGTGTATCGCTCGCCCACAGTTCAGCAGTCAGAAAATCCTCGTCAAATACCAATTCCACCTGAGTCGTTGTAGTACATTGCACCATGGTATCAATTACTGAGAGTATCACTGTTCCCTCCCATTCTACCTCTACAGAAAAAGAGTCGGGAGTACTCAATAATCGATCGTTTTCTGCTTCCCATTTATAGACGATGTGTTCATCCTCAGTAGAACCTTCTGCATCCAACCAAATCGAAGATTGTCCGCATCTCAGGCTATCCAATGAATTAATTCGCGCAAGGGGGACTCCCGGTGGGGGTTCCACCTCCAATTGTATTTCTTTCGTGCATCCGGTATATTCGTGTGTCAGGGTCAGTTGGTAGATACCCGGACCATTGATTTCAATCGATGACTGCTCTGTATCACCGATGATTTCAGATCCGCTAATTGTTTCCCATGCAAATTGATCTGAATTTTGACTGTTCGAAGCATCCAGAATTACCGTCTCACCATCGCATCCCAACACCCCCTCTTCAATAATATTTTCTTCCGGATAGACCTCCTCTCTCACGACTGTTTCACTTAAAATATAAGGGCCACACAGCACGCCCTCATTGTAAAAGTACATTTCCAGCGAATAATGCCCTTCAGCGTCAACGACCACCACGCTGCTATCGTGACCACTGACTATGTTGCCATTAAAACTACTCCACGAAAACAGGACTTCATCTACATCTGTAAAAAGCTCAACTGCAATTTCCACTTCCTCCTGTATGCAGGTCAACGGGCCGTTTTGAATGAGGTAACCTTCGTGAATCGGCACGAATACTTCAATAACAACCAGACTGTCACAGCCGTATTGATCCGTAAGCAAAAACTCATAAGATCCCGTTTCCTCCAGAGGCACTCCATGGAAGAGAAATTGTTCTCCGGGGCACAAATCAATTTCGAGTACCGTAGGTTCCTCCCGGGGAAACAAACTCAAATCAGTGGTTACAAAACTGTCGCAGCCATTGGCAGCTGTATAGACATCCAGATAAACTCCCTCCTCAGTTTGATAATCGCCTCCGGCATAATATGCGTCTCCTTCACAAATCCAGATTTCCTGAGAGCTGTAGGAATTTAAGAGGTTTTCCAGCTCAATATTATCAAAGCAAAGTATGTGTTCGTTGACCGACCCCCCGGTAGAAGCCGAAACGCCCCAGTGAGCCATATTTTGTCCACCGAAAACATCGTTGACAATGTCGTATACAATATCGTGAACGAGCAAGCCGTCAAACCAAACTCTGAATCTTTGATCGGTCGGATCCCAACTGCAAATAACATCGTGAAACTCACCGTCGGATAAAATACCCAGGCCAACAGGACCGGAGGGGTGGTAGGTGAGATCGCCATTCAAACTGATGGCCGTATGATCTTCGGGAGGATCAATAAAGGGAAAAAAATTCTGGTAGGTATCAAACTCAATAGTCCAGGAATTGTCAATACCCTGGTAGCCAATTCCTCCCCCGGACTGACCGCAAATGGGAATTCCATTGACCTGGTAAATAATCGCCATTCCATCAGCACCTGCCTGCCCCTGTATCGTTCCCAGGTATATATTGAATTCGTGTTCAAATGGTTCATTGAAATCTACCTCCTCGGGATACCATGCGCAACCTACCTGACCCGTGGTTTGCTCTGTCAATTGGATACAGTTACTCATTCCCTGAAAACTCGTACTCACCGCGTTGCCGGTTGTGATGTAAGGATTCCCCGACGGATGTGCAATCAAAATTTCAAGCCCACCACTGGCAGCTGCTTCTTCGTTCCAAATTCTCAGGTAATAAGTGGCTCCCTCGACCAGTCCCTCAAAAAAGTGGGCCGGCATGGACTCTGTTCCGCACAAATAATCGTCCACACATTTAATTTCTTCCAAATCATTACACGATCCGCTATACAGTGCAAATGCAGCATCGGTGATACTTCCTTCAAGCAACTGAATGGCCACATCGCCACC
>SKYC01000370.1 GCA_007128085.1 Saprospiraceae bacterium
AATTGATCGGTCACTTCCAGTGTATTCAAATCAACTACCTGAATTTCATTGGTAAATAAATTGGTCACATATCCCAATGAACCGTTGATTTCCATATACCTGGGAGAGTGTAGCCCGGTGATGGTTCCGAGATGTTCTGCTGTACTTAAATTGATCACTTCAATGGTCCCGGAGTTATTGACTAATAGATAAGCCAGGTCTCCATCCAGATAAATACTTTGAAAAATGTCGCCCAATGGAGCTTGTGCAATCTGGGTAAAAAAACTGTCCTTGAAGACGAACTCATTCCGGTCGTAAATACCCAAGGTAGCATTGGCTTGCTGAAAACCACCCTCGTTGACAATCAATGCGAATCGGTCTTTTTCAAGCCCCTCTTGAGGTACCTGCCCCATATCGTCATCCGAACTACAGGAGGATACGATCAGTGCTGTCAAAAGGAGAAATAGAGGTAATTGTTTAAATGGCATGTTTATAAATTTAAGTGATAAATAAAGTTTATTCCAAAGGTTCTCAAGGGCATGGGACGGTGGTTGACCGCCTGATAAGTTGTATTCAATAAATTGTCAGCGTAAACGGACACCTCAGTCTTAGCATTAAATAACTGAAAGCGATATCCCAGTGAGCTGTTTACTACCCAATGAGCAGGTAGTGAATGGCTGTGGGCAGAGTCCGTAAACCGATCGGAGATAAATCTTGCGCTGGTGTTGAACACCCAGCTTTCCCAGTGAAATGAAAGGCGCTTGAAAATACTGTGTCTGGGAAGATAGGGCAATTGTTTGCCGGGTGCCTGATCCCCGGCGAACCTGGGGACTTCAGGAGTACTTACTACATAGTCATACCCCAAATCACCTTCGAGAGGAAGTCCAAAGGTTTCCAGGGAATATCGACTTCTCAGTTCTAACCCATAGGCCCTGACTCTGATCATGTTTTCAGGGCGCCAAAGTCCGCTGCGATTGGTCCAGAAAATGAGATCTTCTGTTCTTCTGAAAAAAGCCGAAACCGATACTTCTTTGAGGGGAGGGGCAACTACACTGTAGTTCCAGTTGAGATCGGCATGCCATCCATTTTCGGGATCCAAGTCCGGATTTCCCAAGACAGGCCAATAATGATCGTTGTAGGTCGGCAACCTGAAGTGATTGCCCAGAGAACTTGAAAATAAATGATGTTCATTGACCTGGTAAGCGACTTGAATATGCATCAGAGCCGGGGCAGATGCCCTGCTGCTGAATTCCTTTTTGAACTGGAAACTCGCTTTGAATGGGGAGAGTAAATGGGCAGAATTGGTGGAGAGGGATAAAAAGTAATTTTGATCTTCAATTTCACCCTCGTAAACATCGGTTTTGATGCCGAGATGTTGGGTGCTTCCCTCCCACTTTATGGGGATGCCAACAGGGCTGTTCCACCAGATGGTAAAAATATTTTGAAAATCACGGATTCTGCTGTCGGAATACTCATCCATCATCGGATCCCTGTATACCAGTTCTTCCTGAAAAAAAGCAGTGTGAAAATTTAATAATAATGAACCCCAGGTTTTTTGAAGGGAAAGGTGGGTCCTTAAATGAGTATCGTGCTGCTCTGCCCGACTTCTCGATTCGAATAGAGTAGGGGGGATTTGACGGTCGGTGTCCTGCCACCATAGGTTTGCATTCAATCGGAAATTTTTTCCGAGTTGGCTGGATGTGCCGAGAATGATTCCCTTTTGATTGACCCTGGAGTGCTCCGCTGTTTTCTTATTGCCAAATCGGTCCAGGTGGCGGTATTTGTTTTGATTTTTGTTGTAGAGAGCTCTAACCATCCAATCGGTATTGCCGACGGAATAATTGATTCCGGCCCGGGATTGAGAATTGTGGTTTTGATCGTAGCTGCTTTCAAAAACCATATAGCTGCTGTCTCTTGTCGCCTGATTTCTGTAACTAATGACCCCTCCGGGAGATCCGGTCAGTAATAAATCCGTGCGTTCAGATCGCGAAATGGTTATTTCATCAAAGAGTTGGGTGGGAAATAAACTCAGATCATTTAGTCCCAACATGGGATTTTGTACCAAAAAACCATTCCAGTAAAGAGTGTTTTGCTGTGGATTTGTACCCCTTATGGTAAAAGTACTGATCCCATGGGGAGCGTATTCCCGAAAGTTCAGTGAAGTTGAATAAAAGGGAGAAGAACTACTCTTTGGCAAGTGCCTGACAAGTGTGTCGGCCGATATCTGAGACCGTACCGATGCATCGACAATATTGATTTCATCCAAATCTACCTGAAGAAGTGATTGGGATTTTAAAAAACCAATATTGGAAAGTAAAAAGAAGGCGGTCAGTAATAGCTGTCGATACATTTAAATTGAATTCCGGTATCGGAACAGCAAGGCAGGAACGCAAGAATACTGAGGTCACAAAAAAGACCACATCTACCGATGCATCCCTTACTTTTGTCCCGAAAGTAAAGAAATACGCAATGTAGCTCAGGCAGGTCTTCTGACTTCCTATATTTTCCACCCCGGTCTTCCCATTTATTGAAAACAGTGACCTCTGTTGAGGTGGAAATTTGATTGGGTTACAGCTGCGGGCACAGTTCTTGACTTACACAAGATTCCCTATTAATAACAGTGTTAACCTGAACTGAAGGCAAAGGTAATACTTTTTTAATGGTGTGCAAAAAAAATAAAATAGCTTCTGCCACATCTGACAGAAGCTATTAAAACAATTGCTATGAAAAATAAACCTCTCGGCTTAAATTCTTTTACTGCTTCGCAGTTAATTTATTTAACGGC
>SKYC01000116.1 GCA_007128085.1 Saprospiraceae bacterium
TGTCTCTGTTTGTCTACCCGGTCTTCAAAGGCGGTGATACTTCCGGACAATAAATCCACCAAACCCAATACAGCCCTGAAGAGGGTGGACTTACCGGCGCCGTTGGGACCTACCAGTCCGTATATTTGCCCCTTCTTCACAGGCAAATAAATATTGGTCAATACCCTTTTCTTGCCAAAATTGACCGACAAACCCACTATATTCAGGACGATTTCATTCATAAGTTGTGATTGACTCCCTTCCACATGATTAAAAAACTACCGAGCAGAACCAAACTTACAAGGATAAGGGGAAAAAACTGACTTTGTTCATCTGAACTTTGCCGGTGTTCCATGCTTGAAGTACTTTTTTCACCAATCAAACCGTAATATATCTCCCGAATGTTGTGATACAACAAGCCGATGTAATTTCCAGCCTCTCCATCTGGTTCACTGAGGCTGTCCGTATAAAGTTTTCCTCCCAATATAAGGCCATTGTCTCTCGCTATCTGAGCAATCAACCTCGGGTTGATGGTACTTTCGGGAAAAATAGCCCGCACGCCGCTTTCGGAAATTATCTCTGAAAGATCGGCCATATCTTTGATCGTCAGCTCTGCGGAAGGAGAAGTTGGGAAAACGGATTTAACCTCCATTTGATAGCGCTGCGAAAAATATCGAAATGCGTCGTGAGAGGTGATTAGGATCCTTTGTTCCGGCGGAATACTTCCCAATTTCTCCACACTGTATTCATGGATGTGTTGAAGCTCCTCTGTCAAAACTTTGCTGTTGAATTGTATGATTTCGGAATGCTCGGGCATGAGTTCGGAAAGAGAGGTGGCAATGTTTTTTACATAAATTTTGCCCAACACAGGATCCAGCCAGGCATGTGGATCTACAACCGTTGCGTATTCTCCGGAAAAAATGGGGGCAATGCCCTGGGTTACGGTATCAATTTTTGTAATTCCAATGGTTTTTCTCAATAATTCATACATCCAGTTCTCAAGATTCATCCCATTCATCAAAATAAGATTGGCGCTCCCGGCCAGTTTAATGTCGGCCGGACTGGGTTCGAAATTGTGGGGATCGGTTCCTATCGGAACCAAACTTTTAACTTCAGCCAGATCACCGGATAACTGGGCTGCCATATCAGCTATTATGGTATTGGTTGCGAGTATCAGGGGTTTCTTTTCCGCAGCGCTGGTGTCTGAGAAAGCCGGAAAGAATAAACAAAAGATCAGGCATCTACAGATAACTGTTTTTATTTTGGCCGGTCCGGTGAATTTGTTTTTAAGTGTCAACCTGGTCGTCTTTGTTTCGGAGTATTTAGTTCGTCAAAAATACGCAATATTTGTCAAACTTATTCCGGCTGAAACCCATCAATCGTTATAACGCGCTGTTCAACTGCTCGCTGATCTGTAGCCGGTCCGTTTTCAAGACGCAAAACCCCACGCGGACAAACTTCTTCACAAATGCCGCAACCCACACAGGAGGCCCGTATAATGTCCTGTCCTCGTTGAGCATACCAGCGGACATCAATTCCCATCTCGCAATAGGTACTGCAATTGCCGCAAGATATGCATTGGCTGCCATTGGTCGTTATGCGGTATTTGCTGAACCAGCGCTGTTGAACACCTAAGATAGCGGCAGCCGGACAACCGAACCGACACCAGACCCTGTTGCCCATTATCGGATAGAATCCGACGCCTATTACACCTGAAAATGTGGCTCCTATTAAAAATCCATACCACGCTCTAACATTGTGGCTGTCCATAAAAAGAACGGTATTACTTCCGCTAAAAAATGAATACAAAACCATTGCCGTCATGACAACCGCAAAGACTAGTACCGAATGTATCATCCACCGCTCTATTTTCCATGCCTTAAGAGATTTGTCGGACAAATGGCGAAAGGGGTCACCGGCTGTTTCTGCCAGTCCGGCGCAGCCACATACCCAGCTGCAATACCACCTTTTGCCGTAAAGCCAGGTGAGAATAGGGGAAATAACCAGGACCAGAGCAATGCCCCAAACCAACATAAAGATGCCCAGCGTTCCCGAATCCAACATTTGCTGGAGGTTCCAGTCGAAGAAAAAGTAATAATTTAATGGCCACATATTGAAAAAATCATTGTAGGGCATATTGAGCCCCATCAATATTTCGGGAATGGTGAAAGCAAAGGCCAGTTGAAAAAAGACTACCGAAGCCGTTCTCCATTTTTGATAGGGACTGTGCCAATATTTAACGAAAAATTTTACGCCCATAACCAGTATGGCCAGACTGTAAAAAAAACCGTACATAAACCACTCCGAAGCTGCTTCTCCCTTGATCCAATAACTCATGGGATCAAAAGCAGCGATCAATCCGGTATTACTCCCGTTCTCTCCCATGCCCAAACCGAGGGTGGAAGGGTACCAATAGAGGAGTACATAAAATACCGTAAAAATTAAACCGGCCATCCAGGCCAATGCTCCTCTGGCCAATAAACTGCTGTACCAAATGCCATCGTTTTTTATGCCCGCAGGTTTTTTGCGGTAAGCCCTCCAGGTGTATACCAAGGCAGAAATGGTAAAGAATCCGGTGAGTAGCCAAAAGGATAAAACCGGAGACAACAATTCTGTACCGGATATCAAGAGAAACATATAGACAACGGCAAGGGCGGACAATGCCAGGGCTCCCTTTTGATAAGCATCTGTTGAAAAGGGTGATGGATTGGCTATAGACATACTGCGTTCACTCATATTGGTACGATTTAAGTTTTCAACAATGATTTTAGGGCTGTTTTCCAACCCCTGCTTCCTATGGGTTTTATTTTAATTCCACGTTGACGTTCAAATTGTTCAATAAACGCCCTTTCAGGCCGGGTTGCAAACTCCTGATCAAAGGCTGCGGCAGATAAGTTTGATACCACTTTTTGTATGTCCGTTTTTTCCTCAATCCATTTTTCACAAATTTCTTGTCGAAAACGAACCCCCAATAGGTTGAAACCCCTCACAAAACCCCGATTGGAATCGTAATTGATCCGGATAGACTGTTTATTGTCTTTTGATTTCCAAAAAATGGTTTCCGCATCCCCGGAGATTTCACAGGGTATTTCTCCGTAAACCTGGTACTCTATACCAAAGAATTTTGCTGAATTAAAAAATATACTCGGTTGATAGGAATGTCGGTTGCCACATATCGTATGTGCAAGGGTTTCTCCCATAATTCTTCCGGTATACCAAAGTTGTTCAATGGATTTCCGTCCGGGAATGGGGTTTCTAAACTCAGCACAATCACCTATGGCATATACGCCCTCAACATTCGTTTCAAAATGGCGATTTATTAAAATGCCTTTGTTTAATTCCAGACCGGAGTTCTTTAAAAAATCAATATTGGGTTCAACCCCGATAGTGACTCCCGCAAACTGGCCATTGATTAATTCGCCTTTGGTTGTCTTGACACCGGTGACATGTCCACTTTCGTCGGCCAGTATCTCCGCAACTTCAGTATTTGTTCTCAGATCTATGCCGTGTGCTCTGATTTCATCGCTGGCCATTTTCGCCTCCTCATCGGGGAGAACATTGTTGTAAAAATGAGATTCCCTGACCAAAAAACTGACCGGAATATCTCGGCTTGCCATCATTTCAGCCATTTCAATGCCAATCAGTCCACCGCCTACAACGATGCCGCGTTCAATCCCTTTGCTGTGTTGTTCCATGTACTCCAAATCCATAAGATCGTACAAACCGGTGACTCCTTTTGAGTCCATTCCGGGCCATTCGGGTCTGCGCGGTTTTGAGCCCGTAGCGAGGATCAATACATCGTAATTTAATGATGGGGGAGCCGGATACAGGCTATCCACTTTAAAAGAGGTATCAAAGTGCAATTGACGATTGGCAAAATCAATTTCCTTTACGGTTCCTCTAAGTAGGTTGATTCTGTTTTTATCCCAGAAAAAATCTTCATAGGGCTTGGTGTGTTCGTATTTCATATGCCCCATATAGATGTACATCAGGGCCGTCCTGGAATAAAAGTGATCCGACTCTTTCGATATAACCGTTACAGAGTGGTTGCTGAATTTTCTAATGAAACGCGCTGCGGTTATTCCACTGATTCCATTTCCGATAATCGCGATATTTTTTTCAGCCACCTTTTAATTTTTTATGTAGAGCAATGAATCTGAAAGGTAATGAGTATCGGACGCTTTTTAAAATTTTCCAAAAAATAAAATCATTCGCACTCGCGCATTAAATATTTTTATACCTTGCTTTTTTTTACAAGTTCCAATACGGACTCGTTAAAAGGGTCTTATCAATGGGGGTGACTCAGAAAGTTGACTTGAGCCTGTAGAAACCCCTTAGTACTAAAAATGAACGCAAATCGCTTTCAAAACTTACAAACAATGAAGTTTTTTCTTATAACCTGTGCTTTAGTTTTTAGTTCCAATTTACTGATGGGGCAATTCGAATATCCGACCCTGGGGGAAATTGAGGAAGAGCTGAAGTCATTACAAGCCTTGCATCCCGATTTAGTCAGTGTTGAATCCATTGCTGAAACTCCCGGAGGCCAGGACGTATGGTTGATTCGAATGGGACGGGGAGATGAGGACTTGACTCCTGGATTGATGTTTGTCGGGAGTGTGGATGGCCGTCATCCCGCTGGTTCGGTCATGAACATCAAGCTGATGGAAAGAATTTTGGAGAACCGAAATTCACTTCTCGACAATTTTTATTTTTATTTTGTACCGGTTCTCAGTCCGGATGCCTATGCTCAATACCACGCGGAATTGATTTACGAACGCCTGGGAAATGCCAGAGAAACGGACATTGACAGAGACGGCAGAATCAGTGAAGATCCCTACGATGATCTCGACGGTGACGGTCTGATTACTATGGTCAGAATAGAAGACCCCACCGGTCGATTCACCACGCATTTATCCGATGATAGAATTATGATTGAATTTGAAGAGAGGAGCGATCGGGAAATGATTTACCGCCTTATATCAGAAGGGATCGATAACGATAAGGATGGTTTGTTCAATGAAGACGGTCCCGGAGGTGTGAATCTCAATAAAAACTTCTCTTTTGATTATCCCGCATTTCAACCCGGTGCCGGTGAGCACGCTGTCTCGGAAGAAGAAAACCGTAAGCTGGCTGAATTTTTATTTGAGCGTTGGAATATTTATGCGGTATTTACTTTCGGACTGGAGAACAACTTATCGCATCCCGTTGAATTTGACCGCAGCAAAGTGGATCAGCGGGTGATAAAAGGGCCATTGGAAAAGGACGCTTCTGTCAATCAGAAAGTAAGCCGCTTGTTTAAAGACAATGCCTTACTGCAAGATGCCGAAAAAATGGAACAGGGCTCGGGCAGTTTTAGCAGCTGGGCCTATTTTCATTATTGCAGGTTTAGTTTTGTGAGTCCGGCTTGGTTGGCTCCGGTTGTGGAAAGTGATAGAGATACCGAAGGTAAGAGTGATTCTCTCAGTGGAAATTACGATCTGCGGTATATTCACTGGGCAGAAAGCCAGGGTATCTCTGATTATTTCGTGGATTGGACCGAAATTGATCATCCCGACTTTCCGGGTAGAAAGGCTGAGGTCGGTGGATTTAAACCTTTCGTGAGATATAACCCACCATTGAAATATCTGGAACAGGAGGCCGATGATTACTTCACTTTTATCCAATCGGTATGTGAAAAAATGCCCCGACTCGAATTTCAGGATATTTCTGTAGAAAAAGCCGGTGATGGAGTTTTTCGAATTAAAGGAAGGGTAATGAATTCGGGGCAGTTGCCCACAGGTACGGAATTGGGTGACAGGAGCAGGTGGGTGCGGGATATACGACACCGTATTTTACTCAGTGGAGAACAGGAATTACTCCTGGGCCACTACCGGGATTTTCACAAGTCCCTTCAAGCCGGAGAGTATTTTGAATTCAGCTGGTTGGTTTCCGGATCGGGAAGGGTCACCTTAGATGCAGCCAGTCCGATGACGGGTTTAACCACCCGCGTAATTGAACTTAAATAAAATAAATTTCTGAGATGATGAATTTCTCGTTCCGATTGATTTTTTGTTTAGTTTCTTGTTCTTTTCTTGGCTTAGTAGACGGGACTCAATCTGTGTCAGCACAGCAGGACGGTACTCCCGGCTTACGAGCCATTGGGACGCCCCATGCCCCCAAAGTGCAAATGAGCTGGAATCGCTACCACGACAATGCTGAAATACTAAAGTTTTGCAAGGACTTGCAGGATGCCTACCCAGATTTGGTGCAATTTGAAGTCATCGGGCAATCGTACAAAGGCAATGATATTCTCGCCCTTACACTCACGGACTTTCAGAGTGGAAATGCAGAGGACAAACCCGCTTTTTTTATACAGGCAAATATCCACCCCAACGAATTGCAGGGAACTGAAATCTCTATGTATACGGCATGGTACCTTGCAGAGAATTACGGAGTGGTGGATTTTATTACCCAGCTTTTAAAGGACCGGACATTCTATATTTTGCCCACCATCAATCCGGACGGACGGGATTATTTTATCTATCAACCCAACAATCCCAACAGTCCGCGATCCGGGCTGATGCCATTTGACGATGATGGAGATTGGGAAATCGATGAAGATGGCTTTGATGACCTCAACGGCGATGGACACATTACCATGATGAGAAGGGAAAATCCCAATGGAAGATGGAAGGAGGATCCAAAAAACCCACTGAGAATGATCAGAGTGGGTGAAGGAGAGACGGGGAATTACGATATGCTGGGTTACGAGGGAATCGATAGGGATGGCGACGGCAGGGTCAATGAGGATCGGACCGGATACTACGACCCCAATAGAGATTGGGGCTGGAATTGGCAACCCGATTACGTACAGCGAGGATCTTTAATGTATCCTTTTGCTTCGCCTGAAAATCGGGCTGTGAAAGATTTTGTTATCGCCAGACCGAATATCGCAGGTGCACAGAGCTATCACAATTACGGTGGGATGTTTCTCCGCGGACCGGGAGCAGAAGAAGATCGCGATATATACGACAGAAACGATACCCGTGTGTATGATCTAATTGGGAAAAAAGGCGAAAAAATGGTTCCGGGTTATCGATACCTCGTTGTTTATAAAGACCTGTACTCCGTTTTTGGGGGTGATGTAGACTTTTTCCACGGTGGCAGAGGAATTTACTCTTTCGTAAATGAATTGATGACTGCTTATCTTTTATTCCACGACGAAAATCAAATCAACCGATGGGAAGACACTCAGTTCTACGACTTCGACAAATACCTCCTTTTTGGAGATGCCTATGTGGCCTGGGAACCCTATGACCATCCCCAATTCGGTCCCATAGAAATAGGTGGTCCAAAGAAAAACTACGTGAGAAACCACCCCGGATTTTTACTGGAACAAGACGCGCATAGAAATATGGCTTTTACTCTTTATCACGCTTACCAAATGCCCCGAATTGTTATCAGGGAACCACAAGTTCGACCCATAAATTCCGGACTTAATGAAATTTCAGTGACTGTGGACAATGTCCGGGCAACTCCCACTCATTCAAGTCACGATTTAAAAAACAGAATTACACCTCCCAATGTCATCTCTATATCGAATGTGGAAGTAATCAGTGGGATGATTATGAGTAATCCCGACCTGGGAGTGGGAGAGGAACAGGTCCATGAACCGGCAGACCTGAGAGTAAATAATATTCCGGGGAATGGGAGTGTACACCTCCGGTGGATTGTCGAAGGAAATCCCGGAAATTTTGAAATTGAGGTAGTGAGCAAAAAGGGTGGCAGGCACCGACTCGAAGTCAGGTGAATGGAATGATTTTAGTGATACCCTGTAGCTTGTAGAACAATCATTTTCTAGTCCCCGGATTCGGCATCGGAATCAATCTCAGAAATTATGTCATCGATTCGGACTTCGATGTTTTTTATTTTTTCAGTACAAAACTTAATAAGCAGCCCTGCCCGAACCATTTTCTTTTCCAAATCATCGATGTGGGACAAATCCCCCTGAAGATCTTTCAATATCTCTCTGAGTTCATTGATGGCATCTTCGTAGGTCAGTTCGCTGGCTTTATTATTGTCTTCCATTTTTTTTCTTTGATTTATTCTTCGGGGTCGGTTTTATCAATGACTTCAACAGAGGCTTTTCCGCGGTAGAGCGTCAGCTCCAATTGATCCTCTTTGTTCAATGCCTCTGAGGATTTAATCACCTTTCCTTTTAGGGAAACAATCGAATAGCCCCTTTCCATGACTCTTTTGGGATTTGAAATGTCGAGTTCTCTTTTTATTTGAGCGATGGCTTCCTTTTGTCTTCTCAAATAATTCTCTGACAAACCACCCAAACTGGAAGCTATCTGCTCTACAGCAAAACGCCCTTTCAACAATGGAACTTTTGCACTGGAAGATATTTCTGATCGAAAAAGATTCAGTCGCTGTTTATGCCGATTTATTTGCCGGGTGGCCTCCTCTTTAATTTTGATTCTGGCCACTTCAATTCTGCTGATAAAATCCAGGTTTTTGTCGATAATATACTGCGCTGCAGCCGTTGGGGTTTTTACCGCCACTGCCGCCACGAGGTCCAGTGCACTGAAGTCCATATCGTGCCCAATTCCGGTAATCACCGGGAGGGGGAATTGTGCAATTTTACTGGCCAGTTTATAATTGTCAAAATCCATCAAATCCAGTTTTGCGCCACCTCCACGGACAATCACCACCGCATCGTAATTCTCTGGATTACGAGCTATTCGATCCAGTGCATGTAAGATATCGACCTCAACTTTGGCACCCTGCATATTGGAGTCGAAGAGATCCCAATGGATTTGCATATACGGTCGCGATTGTTCTATTTGCCGGCAAAAATCCATGTAACCCGCGGCTTTAGGAGAGGATATGACCGCAATGTTTTGCAAGACAGGGGGCATTTTCAGGGTTTTCTGAATCTTGTCCAATTCCTCTTTTCGAATTTGATTGAAGAGCTGTTGTTTTTTGGAAAAGTACTTGCCTATGGTAAATGTGGGATCGATATCCTGAATTTGAAGACTCAAGCCGTATTTCACGTGGAAGGATACTTTTAATAAAACCAAAACCTCCTGTCCCTCTTTGAGAATAAGGTCAATGTCTTCCTTTATCGATCGTTTTATCAGAGCGTAATTTCCGGCCCATAAACTGGCAAAAGCTTTGCTTTTTATGCGGTCGCTTTCGCTTTCCTTTTCCACCAATTCCAGATATCTGTGACCCTTTCTGATCTTCATGGAAGCGATTTCTGCCCTGACCCATAAAGGCGTAGAAAAGTTGGCACTCAACACCCGTTTTATTCGGGTATTGAGTTCAAATAGAGTAAGACTTTTGCTCCTGCTGTTGGATTGATTTAAAGACAAAATATCAACTTATCCCAAAACTTTTTTTACTGCCTGTGCAGCCTCTTCGAGCAATACCGCTGACTGAACCTTCAAGCCTGAATTGTCGATGATTTCTTTGGCCAGTTCGGCATTGGTTCCCTGCAAACGGACAATCAACGGGACGTCCAGTCCATCCATATTTTTGCAGGCATCGACCACTCCCTGAGCGACGCGGTCGCAGCGTACAATACCACCGAAAATATTGATCAGAATGGCTTTTACATTGGAGTCGCTCAAAATGATTTTAAATCCCTGTTCCACTCTGGCCGCATCTGCGGTTCCACCTACATCCAAAAAATTGGCGGGCTCTCCTCCGGACAGTTTTATGATGTCCATTGTGGCCATGGCCAAACCGGCACCGTTGACCATACATCCGACATTTCCATCCAATTTTACGTAATTGAGATTGTATTTTTTGGCTTCGACTTCAGTGGGATCCTCTTCGTGGACATCTCGCATTTCAGCGATTTCCTTGTGTCTGAAAAGGGCACTGTCGTCAATGGTCATTTTGCAATCGACAGCGACAATTCGATCGTCTGCCGTTTTTATAGCTGGGTTTATTTCCACCAGGCTGCAATCTGAACTATCAAAAGCGGTGTAAAGTTTTTTAATGAATTTGACCATCTCTTTAAAAGCTTTCCCACTCAAACCCAGGTTAAAAGCCACTTTTCGGGTTTGGAAAGCCTGAATTCCAAGGGCGGGATCAATGAACTCCTTATGTACCAGATGAGGCGTTTTTTCTGCGACGGCTTCAATATCCATTCCACCTTCGGTCGAATAAATAATCACATTGTTTTTGGTATCTCTGTCCGTAAGAATGGAAATATACAACTCTTTGCAAGCATCAAAATCAGGAGCGTAAGCATCTTCTGCGAGCAATACTTTTCTGACCAACTTTCCCTCTCCGTCGAGACCTCCGGGAGTCTGGGGGGTTTTAAGCATCATGCCGAGAATCTCAGAACCGATCTTTTTAACCTCCTCGTTGTTTTTTGCCATTTTCACTCCACCTCCTTTACCGCGTCCACCAGCATGTATTTGAGCTTTGATAATGGTAACTTCGGTACCCGTATCCTTTTTCAGTTTTTCAAAGGCTGACAAGAGATCTTCGCTTTTTTCAACGACAATGCCTTCCTGAATGGGCACACCGTGAGATTTTAGTATCTTTTTTCCCTGATATTCGTGTAAATTCATGTATCTTAATTTTTTTATTCAGCCCCAAAGCTAAGGAGATTTTGTTAAATCTTCTGAA
>SKYC01000070.1 GCA_007128085.1 Saprospiraceae bacterium
CAGGTCGATTTCGAGCAGGGTATAGGCACCTCCGGTTTCTGCGGAAAATTTAAGAAAAGTAACGGTATCATCAAAAACGGGGTTGTAGATCTCCCGGATCAGATTTTCGGGAGTATCGGCTCCCAGTTCAAATTCAGGTTCTACTGAAAATTCCATTTGAAATGCCCATATGCCGTAGGTCAGAAGAAGGACAAGCAAGACTGACAGTATAAGTAACCACTTTTTCATTGTACCCAACTTTTTGAATGCGGTAGCAAAATTACAAAATTCTCTTCATTCATGCGAACCCATTCGCTCATTTCCTTCTGCATCCATTGTAGACTTAATAGCCATCGGTACATCTCCAGCTTCGAAGTACAATCCCCACACTGGTCAGCATAACGTCCCTCTTTGTATCGTTTATACCATTTTAAAACTTTAAATATTCCGCAATAAACGCCGCTCCGGTGATTAAGATCGATTATGCACCTCCAGATAATCCTTTAATCTCCGTTTAATAAACCAGTTCCAACCCTCCAGGCAATTTTCTCTATGAAATTCGGGAATGTTCTGCTGAAAGCGCTCTGTAATCTGATGCGTCAGCTTTAAATGAGAACCCTTCTCTCGCTCTGACAACTCAAAAGTTACAAAGGAATCTCCTGCATATCCCTCGTATTTCCAATTGTAAACTATTTTTTTTAAGGGGTCAACTTCGGTTATTTTCCAAAGGTGTGGGAATATACGGTCTTCATTTTTCACGATAAATCGGGTCTCAAATCCCTCTTTGGGTTCAAAAGCTCCGATGTTTTCAAAAAACCACTGCCTCATCTGGTCCAATTCGGTAATGGCCTCCCACAATCGATCCAATTCGACCTCAAAGCTCTGTTCTACCGCGATGGGATCCTCCGAATACTGCATCTGTTTAAAATGTTCTGCTCACATAAAATATCTATAACACTTCAACTTTTAATAACTATTAATTTTCCAGAAGATTCATTAGTATATCCTTCACCTTTGATGTAGAGTGTCCACCTCCGGTTAATCTGCTGCTTTCACTTCCATCTTTATAAAACACCATAACCGGGTGGCCATTCACTCCAAAAACCAAGGCAATGGTTTGGTGATTATCGTTATTGACCTGAAGAAAATTAACTTGTTGTAGGTCTGGATCTTCAACAAGACTCTCTAAAGCCGGACGCTGATTGCTGCAGATGCTGCAGGAGGGGGAATAGTAAAATACCAGACTGATACCATTTTTTTTAGAACTCTGCAGCTGATCAAAGGATTCGATCTCTACAAAATGAGTGGGTGCAATATCATCTTTGTTACAAGAAATGAAAAACAGTGCACTCAGGAGTAGGATGAAAGAAAATCTCATAGATATTTTTGTTGACAAATATATAAAACAATTTACAACTTCACTATTTCTAAAGCCTTCCCCTGAAATTAAAAACATACCCATTCAGTACTGGGGCTTGTCGTCTGTTAGGAGATGATTTTCTGCGGTCCTATTGGCCCCATTTCACATTTTAAAAGATATGGTGTATATTTACACATACAGAGAAGTAGAAACATATGAGAAATCTGATCGTATTTACCTTTATCTCACTAATTTCTTTCATTTTAAATCCTGGCTTTGTCAATGGTCAGGAAGTAAACAGTAGTATGGAATTTTCAGGGGGGGTAGGCACTTCGTGGTTTTCAAATTCGACTCAAGAGGAATACCTAAAAAACTTCGATCAGCAGTTTAATAGCAATATTGAGGATTGGAAAACAGACTTGAATCCCGGGTTATTCCTTTCTTCTGAATTCAGGGTTTTTGGCCATCTAAATAATTTCAGACTTGGAGTAGCATTATCATATACTCAATACAGCTTTATTTCTCAATTTAGCGCCGAAAGAGAATCATTAGGTTTTATTTATCGCAATGAAAAAATAAATGCCAGGGATTATAAAATTGGCCTAGGGGTTAATATTCAATATTCAGTTTTTACAGAAAACAATCATCAAATCTCTCCATTTCTCGCTTTTGGAATTGAAAGGAATATTCGCTATAAAACCAGATACGATCAGGAAATTCAGTTTTATTTGGATGAGGAACCCATCTTCAATCAATTTACTGAATCTTCGCGTTACCGGAGATTAGACAGATTTTATTTTGGCAGAATTGATTTGGGGTTGAATTATACATACCATTTGGGTACTTTAAGTCCATTTGCTGAATTGGGAGGAAGATATGTAGAGAAAGTTAAAGAAAATGAATATCAATCCACAGAAGATTGGTGGGCTGTTTATATCAACTTTGGACTTAGATACCATTTAAATTAATAATCCCCATGAGAATAATTCTGCTTTATGGATTCACCCTATACCTCATGCTCATCAGTTGTAATAAACACGATGGTGACATAATTCAAACATCGGATACCTTTCCGGTTTACTCCTCATCCGTTTTAGAGAAAATATGGGAAAGCCAACTGGACTCTGCAGAAAATGTTCAAGCCAATGTATTGATAGATGATCTGCTCTTGATCAGCACATTTGATGTTATTTATGCTTTTTCTATAGACAAAAAAGAGATTACCTGGTCTTTTAATTTTAGGGAACTTGGTTTATATCTATCAAACATAAATGCCAATTACTTCAATGGTAAATTATTCATTATCGACAATCAATCGTGCGGTTCTGATGCTATTATACTGGATAAGTCCAGTGGAGAATTGATTGAGCGTCTGAATTTGTCTGATTTACCCGGCGTGGAAGGTTCTTGCCG
>SKYC01000241.1 GCA_007128085.1 Saprospiraceae bacterium
ACCAGGTAAAACGGAAAGGCTGGAATACCGGGATCCACATAGAGGTAAACGGGCAATGACAATATGGAGGCGGTGACCAATGTGAGAATTCTGTTGGAAAGGGGTATCTTAAAATTTTCAATCAACTCGGCCACCTTCAGGCAAATGAAAAACACAGACAACAAATAGACCATAATTCCGAAAAGGAGTATGAAACTGTAATGATCCAATTTAAATACTTCCTCCAAATCAATATTGATGTCTGAATTCAATATCAGACTGCCCACAGAGTACCCGAAAAACATCCACAACAGCAATAATCCCAGGTAACTTAAAACAGACGAAAAAGCTTTAATACCGGGATTGACTTCGCCCCACCATTTCCTGATGGGAACATTTAAGACGAGGAGTGAAAGTGTAAACAACAGGCCCATGTCGATAAGCAGGTATCCAAGGTTATTCCCCAACCCCCACACCGGAGTGGATTTTTCAAACAACGGCATACTTTTGGTAAAGTCTGTAACAAAATCTATCTCGAGGATCAATCTAAACCCCAATACAATGACGACGGGCACAAACAATAAAAATGGATTGGTAATCAATTCGTCGTACCAGCGGATAGATTTTCTGATCATCAGAAATACCAGACTCAAAAAAAGAAGTATAATTGAAATGCCGGCCAGTTGTTTTAAAAGTGCAGATCTGATCGGCCCATCTGCAGTTATACTGAGTTGCTGATTCACAACATCCACATCGTAACCGATTTCCACCAGCCCGGGAAATTTGGATTGCCAAAATTGAGATTGGAGAATTTCATCCTCAAACTTCAAGGGGATTATCAGGTGGTACCGCCATTCGGTTTCACCTACTGAATCCCGATCGCTCCACTCCGCGGTATACAATTCCTCTCTGTGAATGATGGTAGGGGCCTCCCCCACTTCATTACCCTCCGGTAAGCTCAACCAGTTGGACAAAAAATACACCAGCTCCCCATCTTTATAAACCAGTAATTGCGGTTCGTAAAAATCTGAAACACCCTTGCTTCGGGAGTCCTTTAATTCACTTCCGGATTCTGGAAAAGTTGCCGCCCACTCGTTTAACTGATCCATTTTGCTCTTCCAATGGTCCTCAAATTCTGAGCGATGGTCTGTGGAATAAAAAAGCAGTATAAAAGACACGATGGCCAGAAAAAGAGCCACCGGCAATAACCACATTTTTAACCTCCCTGACATGAGCCTTTCTTTACGATCCTAAAATCAAGGTGTAAAGTTAATGTTTTCAATTGATTAATTATTAAGAATTATTAAAATATATTTCTAAATCTGCTCTGAATAATCTGTTGAAAATAGCCAAAAGAAAAGGTATACAAAGCGGAAATTCCTAGGCCGAGGTAGTTCCCTGATCATCGGTTTCGGTAAACTGAAAAATTAAATCAAAGTTGAAATCTAAATTCACTCCTGCGTGTTATATAGGTGCAAAACGTTCCATCGCATTCTTTTGAATGAGGAAAGTCCGGACAACGCAGAGCGCCGTACCGCCTAATCAACGGGCTCGCACACAGGTGCGGGACAGATAGTGTCACAGAAACGAGACTTCCCAGATAATGGGTAAAGGTGAAAACGTGTGGTAAGAGCACACGATCTGCAAAAGTAATTTTGCAGGTGGACAAACCTTGCGGGTTGAAATGTCATGTATATTTCGCTTCTTTAGAGAAAAGGCTTGCTCGGCCAATTGCCTTTCAGGCAGGCGAAAGGGGTAGGCAGATAAGATAAATGATGGAAGCTCACTTTCCGGTGAGTACAGAATCCGGCTTATAGTTTTGCAGAAACGATGGAGTTGTCTTCGGGCAACTCCATTTTTTTTTCAAAGAAGGCATAAAAAAGCCCCTCAGAAAAAATCTGAGAGGCCATTGTATTATAATAAACCCGCGGTGGAGTTTAGAAAAGTCATCTCTAACCCTCCAGGGACATATCGTCCATATCAAAGATCAGTGAGAATCTCAAAGTATTGTCGAGTGGGTTTCTCTGAGCATTGGTGGGCACCAGGTAAGAAAAGTTGAGTCCAAAGACATTGTATTTTACTCCAAAGCCGAGAGTCAAAAACTTTCGATTTCCCTTAAGTGCGTGTTCGTGATGGTATCCCGCACGAACAGCGAATTGATCCATATACCAGTATTCAACTCCTCCCTGAATATTGATTTCCTGAAGTTCCTCTCTAAATGGAGCGTCGGAGAAAGAGGAGAGTACACCACTCATGACGGACTGTTCCCTTCTGGACTGAAAGTCTTCGTGATTGGGATCCAGGGGTGTGGGAACCAATAATTTATTAAAATCGAGGACAAAGGTAAGTCTGTTGAAATCGTCAAAGTCTATATTCCAAGCCGCTCCGATTCCCAGATTTCCCGGGAGAAAATCTTTAACTGCAGACTCTGTATAAGATACTTTTGACCCCAGGTTGGTGATGGCCATACCCAGAGACAATTCAGAAAGCGGACTCAACACCGTATTGTACGTCAGCGAGATATCTACAGCCGCAGCTGTGGCCGCACTGATTTCAATACTTTCCACTGTTTGTCCGGAGGCGAGGTTGGAGTAAATAAATCTACCCGTCACACCGGCAGAGAAGTTCTCAGCCAATTTTCTTGAATAACTCACGCTGATGTCAAATTCATTGGGTCGACCGTTTCCGGTGGGCTGTCCACTTTGATCTGTAAACTGAATATCTCCCAGTGAAAAATACCTCAGTGAAAAACCGAGGGCTTGCAT
>SKYC01000228.1 GCA_007128085.1 Saprospiraceae bacterium
CTCTTTTACGCTCCTTTCAACACTGCCTCTAGAAAGCCAAGTAAATATTGGATTGAGAGCCGGCCTTGCCACCACACAGTTAGACCCCCAGGATTTACTTATCGTCGACAGCGACGGACTGGATAAATTCAAGTTGAGAATAAAGGAAATCAATTACGGTTTTCACATCGGAGTAATGGCCCGATTTCAGATCAATAAATTCTATATTCAACCGGAGGTACTTTACAATTCCCATTCAGTGGAATATGAGTTTGAGGAAGTAGATAATCCCGAATTAGAGGGGAAGGTCTTATCGGAGAGATTTCAGCATCTGGACATTCCTTTTATGGTTGGATTTAAGTTCTCCTTTTTTCGGATAAATGCAGGACCTGTTGGTCATATCCAGTTGAGTAGTGTTTCGGAATTAACCGAAACAGAGGGCTACCGACAAAAATTCGAGGACCTGACCCTTGGCTGGCAGGCGGGAATAGGTTTTGATATATGGAACATTCACCTCGACCTGAGGTATGAGGGCAATTTTACTAAATACGGCGATCACATTGAATTTTATGGAAAAGAATACGATTTTTCGGATACGCCCAATCGCATGATAGCCTCCATCGGTTTTGTTTTTTAAACCCTTTTATAGGACCAATACTTTTGTATTCAAAGTCTACTTAAATACATTTCTATTTCTGAGGTTTCCGGGACGGTAAAACATCTGGTAGTATACGGGCAGGAGTTTGCTTCGCTTCCATCCAATGGGTTTGATTGAAACAAAAGAGGGTATGGATCTGGCTCCCAGATCGGCCTTTACAACGGTGGCGGTTCTGCCGAGATACAGGCATTCACTTCCCGAATTTAGCGCTTGTTTGAGCAATTGTATCAAAATGAGTTTGTAGAGATCGTATCGCTGAAGATCAGCCGGATCGTACCCCAGATAGTGACCCTCCGTAGTAGTTCCGTACTGAAACCAACTGTAAAAAGCCAACAATCGATCTCCTTCAAAAATACCGCTTATATGGTAATCCAGATCGGGCACATCGATCAATTCCCGGAAAAACTCAAATTGGGGGCTGACCAGGTTGTAAGTCGAAGAACTGAGTAATCGGTTAAACAAGTACATGATGCGTTCGCGATGCCGGTGAATATCCTCAGTAGTCATTTCTCTGATCTCCAATGATGGGGATTTTTTTAGAACGGCATTTATTTTTTTCCTGTATTTGGATCGGAGAGACGAACGGTAGTGGTCAAATTTTTTCCACTTTGTCAGATTGCCAATCTCCATAACGGGTTCAATTCTGTAAGAGTGCCAGGAAGCAAAAGGCCTGGTCTTTGAAGAATTTGGAGAATTACCGGAGTGCACCACAGCCACAGCAGATAGCTCAATATTTGAGAAATCAATGGTGTCCGATACTAAATGATCCAGTGCCCTTTCCCACCAGTGTTCTTTCATCTGGCCGGGAATTTCATCACTTATCCAGGATGTTTTCATACCGGGAACGACCAATTGTCCGAGAACGAGAATTTTTCCGTTGAAAACCGATCCCATTTTATGCAGTACCCTCTTGCACAGATTCCGGATTGCAGAACTTCCTGAGTCGGTTTCGGGATTCAGGTAAGAGTGAAAGTTAAAATCGATCCATTGCAAACCGGCGCAGGCGACCAACTCATCACCCCGGCTTATGAATAACATGCCTTGTTTTATATTGTCGGGAAGGTGCTCAGATAGGAGGCGCTGGAGAGAAAAATCAATTCCACTCTTAATTTTTAGGGAGTTCAAGTCAATTGTCTTACCTTGTAAATCAATTGTCTCAACGGAGAGAATGTCATTGATCCAGTAACAATCGTAATTATTTCCGGATCCGGAAAATGACCATTTTATCAAAATTTACAATTCTTTTTATTAAAATTATTCTTTATCTAAACAACAAATCATGGCAAACCACTATTTCAACTCTGACGACCTAAAAAAGTTTCCGGGGATCAGTGAATTTCAGGAAAAACTGGGAAAGAAATTTTTTGATTATTACGGCGAAGTGTTTTCTGAGGGGGCTTTGACCATACGTGAAAAATCTCTGATCGCCATTGCGGTCGCACATACGATACAATGTCCGTACTGCATCGATGCCTTTACAGACAATTCACTTCAAAACGGAAGCGACGAGGAAGAAATGATGGAGGCAGTTCATGTAGCAGCGGCAATCAGAAGCGGAGCATCTTTGGTGTATTCTGTTCAAATGATGAATAAAATAAAAAAAACGACAATGTAGTATTATGGGTGTTAAACAACGTACCAAGAGTCTAAAAGCGCGCGGAAGCGATTTGGCCGATTCTTTTTATCAACTCGAAGTACTGCAACAAAAGACCAGAAAACAGTCCGATCCTACTTTTCCGACCTTTGACAGCAAGTTAAAGGAAGCCGGACATCCATCATTCAAAGCCGGCAAAGCAGAAATTTTTCAGCTCAATATCGGGAAATTGTGCAATCAAAGCTGTGCCCACTGCCATGTAGATGCAGGGCCGGACAAAAAGGATGAAATGATGTCTCGGCCCCATCTCGAAAAATGCCTTGAAATTATACGGGAAAATAATTTTTCTACCGTTGATATAACCGGGGGCGCTCCGGAAATGCACCAACACTTCAGGTGGTTTGTGGAAGAATGTTCAAAAGCGGATGTCAAAGTGATGGTCCGGTGCAACCTCACCATCATACGCGCAAACAAGAAATACGCCGACATTCCTCAATTTTACGCCGATAACAA
>SKYC01000337.1 GCA_007128085.1 Saprospiraceae bacterium
AAACAAGTTAGCTGTGGGTGTTGGGTCACGACAACGGATTGAACCGCAGAGATACAGAGAACGGAAACGGAATACAGCGGCGCTTGCTTTCTTCACATCTGCACCACTGGAAACGCGTGGAATAAGCGGGATAAGATCACCTGGAGAACTTCAGCGTAGCGAAGCGATGAGGACGATGGAAGTCGGCCATGGTGGGATGCCAGGCGGAGAACTCGATCCGCCCGTCGCCCGGCAGCGGTGCGGCACGGCAAACGTTGAACAGCCAGGTGTCGCCCGGTTCCGGCCCGTCCGGCACACCGAGATCGGCGAAAGGTATCGCCAGTTCCAGGTCCCAGCCAATAACTTCGCCGGCATCATTTTCCCTGCGCCGCACGGCCAGTTCAAGACCCGCCTCGTAATCACCGGCCCAGCGCTCATGGTGCTGAACCAGGACTTCATAGCGCCAGTCGTAGATCCGGGAGTCAAACACCACGCCGTCTGGGTTGACATTTATCTCGTAATAAGGTCTGTCAGGACCTTCGGGGGCCAGAAAAGTTTCCGCAGCCTCGCCATGCCATATTTCGTCGTTTCTTTGTGTGCCGTAGACGCTGAAATTAGGGCTTTCGCATTCGAAGAAAAGATATAGCCGCTGGTCGTCCCAAAGCATACGAACGGCGGTCGCCGCAGCTGCAGGCTGCGGGTCGGCGCCGGCGGTGCGGAACCCCTTCATAACCGGCGCCCGCCGCCACACCGACTCATCGGCAAATCCGTCAATAGTGACACGGCCCTCGGGCACCCTTCGGCATTCGTAATATCCCGGGTCGGGCGTGGGCGGGTCGGACACGGACAGATACGCGCAGCCGCAAATCAATGCAAAACCAGAAAGCAGGATCATCGTGATAATCGTTTTCCTGTCGTTACACATATAAGCTCTCCACCAAAAATCCTGTCACATGATATCATGCGCAACACATGTCAGAAAACACCATTATAAAAATTCTACACCGGAGCCGCATCATACTCAAATTGACACCGGCGGCATAAGGTGCTTTTTCATCCATACAGTGTGCTTTTCTGCCGTATATGCTGGTTCGGCGACCGAAAAATCACCGGAACATGCGGTACCGCCTGAATTTGGTTACCATTTTTGATTCATTGCCTGAGCTCACGTATTCATCATAGGCAACTCCGAGCACCCCGGGTTCAACTTCGATCAATTCACCATAGCCGCTTGCACTGCGACCCCAGGGACCATGCGACTCGCTCACCCAGTGCGGGGTTGACCAGGTATATCCCCCGTCTGCGCTGAAGAGCAGGAAGAAACCGGGGCGCCCGGACAGACAGGCCACCAGACCGTTACTCATCTGCAGCAAGACGGGCTTCACTCCGTACGCAGCAATGGCAGACGGTGGCGTCCAGGTGAGACCGCCGTCTTTAGACATACTCGCCACAAGAGGCGTACAGCGCTCCATCAACGTGCCTGTGGGACTGCCGCCGGACCGCATCACGCAGAGCAGATTCGCACCGCCGAAGTGGAGTAAATCCGGTTCACAATATCCCTCCGCCTGTGCTGGAAGCGGATGCTGAAGGGCTGACGCTACCGTGGCAAGAAAGTGCCACGTCACCCCGTCGTCCCGGGAGTAGATCACGCAGGTGCGATACTTCGGAGCCGGCGCTTTCTGCTCCGTCCAGAGACGCGGCGCCTGGTCGTGGAGCAACACTGGATAGACCGCCTGGACGAGATGGCCTTCTCCGGCGTCCACCATCTTCCCCCATATGGCAGGGGTGTAGAGCGTCTTGAAGTCGTCCCCCACCAAAGGCACCATGTACGGTATCCAGATTGTGGCCGGAACCCGCTCGCCCTGACCTTCGACCAGCGCATTCCATGACGGCGCCCGAATAACGGATTGAGCAATGGGCTGTCCGGGCCGGCCTTTGTACTCCTGCTCCGCGTTCCACGCGCCGGCCCAGCCAATGACCGACCCATCACCACGCTCCGACATGAAGGGCATCGCTCCATACCTGTGGTCGTGGTCATTGTCCGGCCTGGCATAGGGCTCCCACGTCACCCCGGCGTTACGCGACATCTGCCACCAGGGACCGCCATCCGGATCATTCAAGTTCTTCCTCCACGATGCGCCGTGTGCGACGAGAAGATCGCAATCAAAATGGCGCACGACATCCGTATACCAGCCTTCATTTTTGACAATCGACTCACCGAGCAGCTTGATCTCCAGCTTCTCTTCCCGCATCAGCACGACATCAGTATCCATATTGCCTGCACCCCTTGTATAACGTCGCCGAACGTATATATTTACTGAACCACGTTCCCCGCATCGCCACCGACCTGTACAGACCCTGCTCCGACGAATCAGAATCGCTATCGATTCGGTTATTACTGCATTATTCCAGATCTGAACGCCTGCCTGCTGCAGGCAGTTGGTTCTCTTGAGGACTTTCTACTGCCCGAACAATTATTGAGAGTCCGGACGCTGCGGATACTGTGTCACCGTCCAGGGCTTTTCGCATGGCATGGCCTCCCACGGCGTCCATTCACGACAGTAGGACCGATTTTTCGTCACATTATAGGCCGCGCACGCCATGGTCACCGTTTCATCATATGGGGCCGTATCGGGACCGCCGTGCCGGCATACGGCGCGGGGGAAGGTGCTGTGATCGGTGATCACGCGGTTAAGATGCTCCATCGTGCGCCCCAGCGGGAGGTGGCACAACCGCCCCATGTTGGTAAAGCGCACCGAGCAGT
>SKYC01000263.1 GCA_007128085.1 Saprospiraceae bacterium
AGGAGAATTGTGCCGGATGTACATTTCATCTATGCCAGTCAGATTCAATTCATAGGCATCCTTGAGCAATTGGGAGTCGATGGCTTCCATCAATGCCCGGTACCTTTTCACCGGTGTGAGATTGTGCATCTCCAGATCGTATTTTCTGAGAGTGGGCAAAATCCCGGTCAATATTATCTGGGCATTGACTTTATCGGCGTGCTGCTGAATAAACAAAATTCGCTCTCTTATTTCATTTTCCAGAGCTGAAAAGCAATCTCCCTTAAAGACCTTTGGCTCGAGATTGATTTCGAGGTTGAATTTGGCCAGTTCAGTTTCCACAAAATCGGGATTGCCCATGGCGGAGATCAACTCCATGTTGATGGGAAGGGGTTTAAAAGTGGTTTTGTCGACGATACACATCTCCTGCTCAGCTCCAATCCGAACGATGTCGTTTTCAAACCAATCTTTCTGAATCATGTAATCCAGTGCCTCCACATCGTTGATCAAGTTCCTGGTAAATCGCTGTAAAATCCGGCTGTCTTTAGCAATAGATACTTTTTGCTCACCCATAAAAAAAGAGTCGTTAAAATTTACAATTGATGACTAAATATACACCATTTATATATATTTGGAAGTTATATTGCTGTAAAAATATATTGACATCCTTTCAATCTGCTGATTTTCAAGATCAACAGTTCTGCATAAAAAGATAATTGTGAAAAAATTACCCTTTGTCATACTCCTTTTCATCTTGATTCCACTGCTCTTTATGAGTTCATGTAAACGAGACAGTAAACGTCCGGCTTTCGAAATGAGGTACTTTCTCGAATTCGATGTTCCGGCGGGATTGAATACCTTTACCTTTCATCAATTTACTTTTCAGATGGAAGAGACCGGGATGAAGTTTTTCTTAGAACAAAACGAATTGGACAACTCTCAAATCAGTTCCATCCACACCTCTTTTGCAAGGATTTCTTCACTGCTGGACAATGAAGACCTGAGCATCATCGACGAAGTGGTCATCGACCTGTTCAAACCCTCTGACTCCCAATTGAATTACGAAGCCGCCTACACTTTTCAGGTGCCCACGAGAAAAATCAACCGAATTCAATTGGTTCCGAGCATTACCAACCTAAAAGAGGTTCTGCAGGAGGATCATTTTGACATGGTGATTCACATCCGATTCAGGGGAATTCCTCCCAGAAATTTCCCAGCATTATTGGAAATTGGTTTTGATGTTTTCAGGGATTGATTCCTATCGGGATAAAAAATAATTGTATTTTTGTCTCCGAGTCATGAAATCGATGAGTTTACAAAATCCAAGCGAAGCTTTCAGTCTGCTGTCCGGCAGAATGGGTCGGCTATTGCGACTCAAATTTAAAAAAGAACTCAAGAAACTCAATCTGAATTTGCACGACCGGCACTTTGGAGTCCTCCTGGATCTGTGGAGCAATGATGGCCTCAAACAACACGATCTCGCTCTGGCCTCTATCAAGGACAAGGCAACAATAACCCGAAGTCTCGATGAATTGGAAAAAATGAAAATTATTTTCAGGGTCAATGACGAGGAGGACAGGAGAAATAAAATCATTTACCTCACATATACGGGAAAAAAACTCAGAGAAATTCTCCTCCCCTTGATTCACACCATTACTCATCTCGCCCTGGAGGGTATCTCTTCTGAGGAGTACAAGGTATTTCTAAAAGTTTTGAGAAAAATGTACTTTAACCTGAGAAACCCCTGTTGATCTGACCAGTTAGACCGATTTTAGGTTCACCCACTTTATCACTGCTGAATTCCATCATTTTATCCGAACTACAGTCAGCCCAAAGACCAATTTTCCTTATCTTTGAGTAAAAATAAACATCCATTGAAACTATCGGAATACAAAGAACAAGGGATATTGGAGGCATACGTCCTGCGCGTACTTCCACCCGAAATGGAAGATCAGCTTTTGGCCGATCTCGAAACCAATGTCGCGCTGAGAAACGAACTCAATAAGGTAGAGCAAAGTTTGTCTAATTTCAAAGAGAACTTCACGCGCTCTCCGACCGACAAAGAGCCATCTCCAAAAAAACGCAAGTCAAAAAGCAGGCCTTCTCCGGGACAAAAAAGAGAGAAAAGCATAAGAATTATCGTGGGTATATTGACGATTGTGGTAGTGGCCATGATTTTTCTTTATCTGTCCACTCTGTACGAAAAAACGGCTTACCAAAGTCAACTGATCCATACCGAAAGAACCCTTGATACGCTGAACCAAAATCAGATGGAAGCGGAAGAACTGATCGCACAGTTAGAAAGCGGCCTGATTGCATCTCTGGACGAACTGTCGGGTGAGTGGGCAGCGGTTGGATTAAACGGTATTCAGGCTCGCCTCATCCCCTTGCAAACAAAAGGTTCAGAACTGCTCGTTATCAATCGATTGGCCGAAAGAGGGCCAGGTGAGTTTCTGCAACTATGGAGCCGTCAAAACGATCAATACCGAAAAATGGGGACAGTAAATCACTGGAAAGAGGGGCCCGAAGGGTATGCTACAGTAAGTGTGTTGCCCGCCACCAATTTACAACTCAGTTTGATTTCTATCGAGAGTGATCCCGTGCCTGCGCAACCCCGAGAGGAAAATATACTGCTGGAATTTCGCCGGTAAAGTCTCCCCTTCCCTTTTCACTTAAAAGGTCACCACTTGCAGTATATGTAGTTGAGGCAATCCCGATTGATCCGGCTTATTAATTACCTACTTCCGGCGTTTCAT
>SKYC01000104.1 GCA_007128085.1 Saprospiraceae bacterium
ACAGTATCGGTATTTTTCAATGCCCATTTACCGAACAAAGAGGAGGCACACTTCTTCCCGACGGAACAATTTTATATCAAAAAGGGAAACGATCTGGGGGAGAAGATGCACCACTCCCTGACACAATTACTGGCAAACCACACAAAAGCCATACTCATCGGCAGCGATTGTCCTGTATTGAAAAGCACTCATTTGTCTGAGGCGATCCGGGCTTTGGATCAAAACGATCTGGTCCTCGGCCCTGCTGAAGATGGCGGTTACTACCTCATAGGAATGAAAAAGCCCCACGGATTTTTGTTTGAGGATATTGAGTGGAGCAGTCCGACCGTACTCAGGGATACGATGGTAAAAGCTCAAAAAAGAAATTTAAATTATCAACTACTGGAAAATCTCTACGATGTAGATCGACTGTCAGATTGGGAAAGGTTTAAAAGTCCAACCAATTGAGTCCCGGACAAAAAAATTTCCAAATAGATTATATTTTAGTTAATTTCCCCTATCTTAGTCGCGGAAATTCAATTTTTTTTACTTAAACTTTTAACTATGAAATTAATTAACTCAGCTTAATTGCATTTTTTCTGTTAAGCGCCACTTTTGCTTACTCGCAAATCGGCGTCAGAGCAGGTGTAAACATCGCTACCCAGGAAAACGATCCCGATATTACTGAGGATCAATCCTCCATCATCGGATTAAACTTCGGGTTAACTTACGAACTGCCAATCAGTCCCTTACTGACCATTCAACCCGAACTCCATTTTATTCAAAAAGGATCCAAGGATGAAATTGTGGAAATGATGGAATCACTTGAAACTGAAATCAAACTCAATTATTTGGAATTGGGTGTTATGGCACGGTTTGACATCCTGGAATTCGGCGACGACGCGGGATTGTACCTGGGAGTGACCCCCCATCTGGGCTATGCTCTAAGTGGAACGCACAAATTCTCCGGCAATTTTGGAGGAATTTCTATTGATTCGGAAGAAGATGTGGACTTTGACGACGACAATATAAATAGAATAGATTTTGGAGTCGGATTTGGTGCAGGTGTCCATTTTGGAAATATCTTTATTGATGCCCGATACAATCTCGGACTTGCTGATATAAGCGACAATGATGATTTAACCATAAACAACAGAGGAATACTGGTCGGTGTAGGATACCGTTTCTAAGCTGAATGGATATTAAAATATTCAAGGGATCCGAAAGCAATTCGGGTCCCTTTTTTTGTCCTTGCTTGAGAAAACCTCATGCGATCTCTATGTCTTTTCTCATTGACAGTGTCAGTTTTTACGAAAAAAATAATCCCCTGAGATTGTTATTGTCTCTGAAAGGCAGATATAAACAGTACTTTTTTAAGCAAGCAAAAGTCCCGGCTGGATCGGATTGGGGCTTAGGGCCGGATTTAAATACCATTCAAAAAATGCGAAAGAACAGTGCCCTGAGTGGTTAGGCCTCCCGGTATTTTTTTATTAAAAAAAGAAATTGTTCTACAGATTGCTGTACGGGCTGACCTTTTTTATTTTCTTTGTATCTGAATTTAAAAAAAACACTTTGCAAATCGGGCGCAACAGGAAAATCTTTTCTGCAGTCATGGTCATTATCTGCCTTGGGTTGATCTGGCCGGGTTATGCCCTGTTTTCCCATCACAGCCCACTCGTATTCGGTTTTCCGCTGTCCTTTGCCTGGGTCATTTTGTGTACGTTGGCGGGTTTTGCAGCCATGCTGGCCTTGTTTTTATCGGACCACCCTCCCAATAAAAAGAACAAATAAATGGAAACGGGAACCATTATACTCTTGATTGTCGGGCTCTATCTGTTGATATCCCTCCTTACCGGAATCATTCCCTCGCTGCGGATTTCAAAAAGTGTAGGCGGGTTTGTAGCAGGTGACCGCTCCATGAATGTCTTCATACTGTACTTTGTACTGGGGGCGTCTATATTTTCATCATTTGCATTTCTGGGCGGCCCGGGATGGGCTTACAGCAGGGGAGCTGCTGCCTTTTATATCATGGCCTACGGGGTCATCGGAATTGTCCCTCTTTACTTTTTTGGACCGAGGGCCTGGCGCCTGGGAAAAAAATTCGGATATGTGACCCAGGCGGAATTGCTGGCAGATCGGTTTGACAGCAAACTCATCTCGGTATTACTCGCGGTATTGAGCGTCGCGGTATTTATTCCCTACCTGACCCTGCAGATGATCGGCGCGGGATATGTATTGAATGTCATCAGCGAAGGTTTGGTCCCCTTTTGGCTGGGCGCAGGAATCACTTACCTCATCGTTTTGATATACGTATATTTCAGCGGTGTAATGGGAGTGGGCTGGTCCAATGCATTTCAGGGGATGTTTATGTTGGTCATGGCGTGGGCACTGGGCATATATTTGCCGCAAACCCTATACGGAGGCATCGGTGAGATGTTTACAGCCATTGTAGAAAGTGACCGCGCGGAGATGCTCGTCGCTCCCGGATTGACGGGTGCCGGCGATCCGTGGACCTGGTCGTCATTCAGTTCTGCCGTTTTGGTTTCTGCCGTTGGTTTTTCAGTATGGCCCCACTTTTTCATGCGCAGTTTTGCGGCCAAAAGTGCCTACTCACTGAGGTTAAGCGTCGTACTCTACCCCACTTTTTTACTGTTCCTCGTACCGATTTTACTGATCGGATTTTCCGCCATTCTCTCTTTTCCCGGCGTGGAGCAAGCGGACAGCATACTCCCCCATATTCTCATGCAGCTGGA